>JBHIAW010000027.1:0-22985 GCA_046758765.1 bacterium | reverse complement strand
CTGAGAGCTATTTTAAGATTCTCGACCATCTATCATCCAGAAAGGTAAGAAGTTAACATAATTAATCCATAGCCGCTAATTCAACAAATTCTTTTTTGTTTCTACGGAGGATTTTTTCCAGTTGGTCAAGCGTAGTAGAAATTTTCTGTTTTTCAGCAACAATCTCTCCCAGCAGTTCATCCATAAATTTTTATCCCCCGTTTCTCTATGAGTTGAGTGAATAATGAATTTTGAGACAAATCTACGAGATCAACGTTTTTCGATACTTTCCTCGAAAGTTCTCCGTAGAATTTGAAAAACAATTCGGGTCTTAATCCTTTTACCCCGAGGTCGATATCTTTAGATTTTATTCCTTCTTTCATTGAGGAACCAAATAAGTAAATCTGAGAAACGTCGTACTTTCGGGCAAATTGAATAATAAGCTCCTTATCCCTTTCGGTTAACATTGTTTTATCCTTCAAATTCCGATATAGTAGCAAAAAATTAAGAAGTATTTTATTGATTTGTGAATATTATTATTTTTTCAATTTTACAAAATTTAAACTGGGTAGTCAAGAAAAAGATAAGAAATGGAAATTAATACATTTGATTGGTGGAATTATGATTCAGATAAATACGGTCAGAATAATTGCTTGCAAGGAATGAGATTTGGCAGAAGCAAATTTTCAAAGTATTAAGAGACGGGAATTTTCACAATATTTAATTGGAGGTATTTACTTCGCTGCGGTACATACAATATATAGATATCTAGGATATTAGTAATTACCCCTTAAACACATTCAAAATTCGAGTTTATAGTTTTTGACAAGAATACTAATTCATAAATAATCAATTACTTAACACATAATATAAAAATTAATTTCTGTGTTATTACTTTGATGTAATCATGAGGTGAAAAACTTAGTAATTACAACATATAGTATTAACCCCAGTAAAGTGAATACCCCCATATTTAATATGAAATATTCAACGATTACTGCCTAAGCTGCAAATAAACTCCGATATTGTTTCGAACAACGAAGCCATAAATAACATTCAACAAGCCAAGGGTAATATAAGCTGCTTTTTTGTTTTCTTGTTTGACATGAGCTAATCCATATAAAGTTCCTGCCGTAATGCTGCCTTTTATTATGATTGCCAATGGCTTGTTTTTGATGTACAATCTTGCGACAGGATTTGCTTCTCTTGCCCCAGATTCTAAACTGTTAAAGGTGGTGATCAAGTCTAAAGTATTTAGCAGCGCATAATTGATTTCAAGTCCCGTATAAAACCAATCTCTCCGATCTAATCTTCTTTTATTTGTTTCTGTTTTAAGAGCAGTTGATTTAAAGCACGAATCGCTTGCCATCGCTATGGATTCAGCTATTTCTTGCGAATGCAGTGAACCACTCTGAAGCATCGCTAACATGAACACAAGAATAAAAGAAATAAATCCATAATCATACTCGCCTTTATTAAAGCGGTTGTCATTTTTATACATTTTGGATTTTTCTCTATCCGCGTAACTTTCTAATAGAATTTAAATGGCTATCGGAGTAATATTGGAAATAGTTAAGTGTGTGACTGATTTGTAAAAACTAATTCAATAAAGTATTTAGAAAAACTTTGAGGATTTAAATATAAATACGAAGGGATTTAGAGTTGGTAGAAGAAAGGATGAATTGGTTATGTTAGGAAATAATATAAACGAGAAGTGTTTTAGAAACTGAGAGAAACCTAATTAAAAATAGAATCCTTCTTTTCGAAATGAAAAATAATTTTTTGAATATGGCTTCTTTTATTTTTATAGGCTCGGCCATCATTTTTCTGCTAGTTACGCTCAAGAGTGCTTTACAAAACCTGCTCATGCGCATGGCCTGGCCGCAGCCTTCAGAAGCTGGTCTTTATACCGGCCATAATCGTGCGAGGCAAACCAGGACGCGCCCCAGCCGGGCGTCGTGCCACTATATAGCTCTTGCCCATCAAATTCTGCACGCTTGCGAATAGACTACCCCAGGATGCAATTGTGTATTCGCCGGACAGGTTGAACAGTACGAAATCGTCCGTGCTCTGGTTTGCTCGAATCGGTCCCTTGCCAGCGACCGTACGCATTTTGCTGACGTAATTAGCGGCTAAGTTGACCGCAAACCTATCCTTCTTCAAACCGATGCTGGCATATAGTTGATGTCGAGGCACGTAAGGCAGTTCATCCCCGGCCTCGACTGTGCCCCAGGGCTTATAGTCGCTCTGAAAATTGCTCCTAAATTTCGCATGCGTAAAAGTGTAGGCCAGACGTATTGGCATACGGATGGGAAAACGGCCGTTCTCTGCAGGATCATAATCAATGGAAAGCTCCAGGCCTTTGACATCAACTTCTCCCCCATTGAAGACGTCCCCTGTGCCACTTTCTCCGGTAGCCAAGGTCGCCCTCCCAAGGATGTTGCTGTAGTCGTTGAAGAAGCCGACAAGCTGGGTGTTCAGGCCGTTGCTTCGCAAGCGTGTCCCAAACTCGTAATTAATGCTCTTTTCCGCCTGGGTCTTCTCATCAGCACCGGGGCCCGGAGGGGCGAACCCTTTGTGTACCCCAGCGAAAAGATCTATATCTGGACTGACCGCATAGCTCCCCCCAACTCCAGGTATGATTACATTCACACCGTTCTTTCGCACTCTTGACGGTGCGGTTCGCTCTGGATCGTCTGGTGCGTAGTCTGTTCGCCTAAAGCGAATGGTTTCGTATCGGATGCCGGGTGTGAAGAGCCATTTACCGAAGACCACTTTATCCAGCAGGAAGAACGCCCACGCCTGAGCATGACTCACTCGATTGGATTGACTGCCAGGCGTCCCTCTTGAGGTGAGAACCATCCTGCCGCCTACCATCTGAAATCCATCTTCGTGCTGAAAGCGGTCTTCCTGATCCTCGTGATAACGAATGCCGAGTTCGATCTCTTGGGATACGGTTGTGCCACCAAACTGCAACCCGATTGTGGACTGGAGGCCTTGTGAATAATAGGTACGGTTGTTTGCTCGCACCTTTAAGACGTCAGGTTCACTATCCGTTCCACGCAAGATCTGCAATTCAGCCAGAAAGTCATCAGGTTTGTCGAGGACATCACTGATAGTCTGCCCCGCTACACTCTGCAGCTTGTACCAGTTACGTTGGAAATCATTACGATACAGGGTCATGGTTATGTCGAAATGCTCTAACGGCCGGCCGAAATAGCGAGCCTGAACCTGTTTGTGTTTAGCCTTCATTACATCTTCTTGCGAGGCGGAATAGCGCAGGTTTGGATTACGGTCGAAGTCATCATCGGTCAGTCCGAGGTAGGTCTCATTCGCCAGCTCATCGGTTAGGCCCAGCTTGACTTCCACTTCCTGGTAGATGCGCGCCGTAGTATTGCTATTGAGTCGCAACTTAACTAAGTAATCCTCGATGTCGAAGCCAGTGTCAGCGCCAATCTCGAGCTGTTTGAATCCGTTGGTTGCAATTTGGTAGGTTTCCACCAGCCAGCCGAAGTTGTTATGGGAATCGCCCAACATCACTTTGATCTTACGCGAGGTGTCCTGCCCGCCCTCAATATCGGCCTGCAATCTTAGCTTGTTGGGGATTTTGCTCGAAATCAAATTGAGCGCGCCTCCAATGGTACGAGGACCGTATTTGATTTGGCTGGAGCCCTTCCGAACCTCAAGTGCCGCCATTCGGCCGAGGACCGGGAAGTAGTAAGCGGCTGGGGCTGCATAGGGTGCAGGCGCAATCAGGACGCCGTCTTCCATGAGCGTGAGCTTGGAGCTGCGATCCGAACCCGTACCACGCATACCGATATTGGGTCGCAGACCGTACCCCTCCTCTTCCTGAATATTGATCCCAGGAACTTGCCGCAGTACCAGGTGAACATCATCAAATAAGAGTCTCTGAGCTTCCAAATCTTCTCGACTTAGATAATGGGCAGAGCCCGGTATCTCATTGATCTTGTTTCGATCTCCTATCAGCATCATCCGTTCAACTACGATAGCTGAAAACTCGATAGGTTCTATTGAAAGTTGAATGGCAAGCTGTTGGACCTCGTTGGCTTTTACGACGATGGTACGTTGAGCTGTTTGATAGCCGATCCTACTAACAATAAGGCTGTACTCACCGACAGGAACCCTCTTGATGAAAAAGGTTCCAGAATTGGAGGTAGCGGCCCCTAAGCTGGTTCCCTGGAGAGCCACATTCACGTTGGCAATAGGCTCCCCGGTTTGCGCGTCAGTTATCTGTCCTTTAATCTCACCGGTCTGAGCAAAGCTAACCTCAACAGCAATAACAGACAAAATGATCATACTGGATAGCAAAACTCTCAATTTGAAAAGCATACGACTCTTAGCGCGCTAAAGCGCAAGTGAATAGTGAAAAGTAAATAGTGAATAGGCCCAACCCAACTAGTTTTTATGAGATTATTAAAACTTTTGCACAAAAAACGAAGATTTAACTCTCAACAGACTAACGCGGCGAAGCCGCGAGTAGAAGCAATCCCGAATAAGCTTCGCAATGAGATTCAATAAAGGAAAAACGGATTGTTTCATTGCTCTGTCAAAACACGAAAATAGTTCGCTCCTTTGGCTAAATCCGAAACCTCAATGCGTAGCATGCCGTTCTCCAATCTCGATGGGAGTGGAACCGGGAGACAGCCTCGATTATCCATAGAAGAGGTTAAAGCGGCTTTGTCTGCGGCTGCCTTTGCAAAGGTTAGTTCTTCAAGCGGATAGACAGCGTTGCACTGATAGCAAATAATCTCACCGCCTTCCACATAATAGCGAGAATAGCCATAGCACGGCTCACATGCATCAAAGTGGGTAGCAAATCGTCCCATTCCCACCTGAAGTACAAAAAAACGAATCGAATCGCCCTGTACCACCGTCATAAACCGGTGAAGCTGACCATCATTGACCTCCGAAACAGGTATCTCGACAGCCTCTCCTGATAATGGAACAAATGTCATGGCAGAGATGTCAGTATCAGCTCGCATGGTGACGATGCCAAATCCAAACGCGCCCATAGCCACCAGGGAGATGGTTCCGATCATGAATCTCCATCGACGTTGGGACACCAAAACTGACGGCGACATCTCGGATTTCTGCTTCGCAGGAAAAATAACCAATAGGGTTGGAATAGCAATTATCGCCAACATAAAAACAAGATTATGACGAACGACAGGACCAATGATTCGCATGGCCTCGGGTTGTACCGGAAGCACGCCTAACTCGAAGAATTCATGGACCGCCCCGGTTAAAAGCTGAACTACAAAGATTAAAAGCACAACGGCTGTGACTTTGAAAAACCGACTTATATCAAAGAGAAAACTCCCACGCACAAAGAAAATCGCAAACCCTACTGCCAGGCTCAATCCCAAAAGACCTCCAACAAAACTCCAAATTGTATTCAGGCTTAAAGCCATGGCGCCCAGAAATAGGACGGTTTCAACCCCTTCACGAAATACCATCAAAAACGTAACCAAGGCGACGCCGAGCTTCCCCTGCCAATGACTTTGCTGAGTCGCTGACTCAATTTTGGTCTCGAGGGCTTTGCGCAGTCGTTTACCGTGACGCCACATCCAGATCACCATGGTGGTCACCAGAACGGCGGCCACAAGGTAAATAGGTCCTTCCAGTGCTTCTTCATTAAAAGCAAATTGCTGCAAGAAAAACGCTGCAATAATACTGAGCCCACACGCCGTTGCGGTTCCATAGTATGCCGCCGGGACCAGATCAAGACGATGACTCTTCTTAAGATATATTACGATTATAGCCACAACCAGTGCTGCCTCGATCCCTTCCCGCAAAGTGATGATAAACGATTCAATCATTTTGCATCAAACACTCGGTTTCACAAATTTCACATTCCTCTGTTAAGCCCTGACACGTACTTTCATGACTCCAATAGGCATCCAGAAAGGCCTTTGCTCTAAGGTCATTGGACAATAGGTATTTCAAAAACCGCAATAGTTTTTCTCCCGTTTCTGTGCTAACCAAATGCTCGATTTTGCAGGAATCAATTCCGGCTTGCTCCGCATCCACCTTCAGAACGTCTCGCATAAATTTAATCAATACCATTCTCTTAGATTGAATAGCATGACTGAGACGCTTGCCCTCCTCAGAAAGCCGAAGAAACTTGTTTTCATCTTCTTGTACGTAACCCCTTCCTTTCAAAGCCTTAAGAGTAATAGAGGCGCTGCCACGAGTTATATCAAGGCTTCGGGCTACGTCGGTGACCCGTGCGTATCCTTTTTTCTCTAACAGATGAGAAATGGTCATAAGGTGGTGCGCCGCGCTGTGAGTCACAACGTTTCGATCAAAAAGTTTCCAAGTTTCCATGATTCTCTTCCCAAATTACTTAAGTTAACCCAGATTCGAAAAACCTATGAGGGTTGAATTCAGCGAGAATGAGTTTTGGTATTTAATTAAACAGATAAAATCTGTAAGAATTTCTCAACATCTGTTGAAGTTTTCCGAATATGGGTTTATACAACTGCATGATGACTCATCAAAATGATTTAGTTCCATATAACTTGATTTATTAGTAAAACAACTGGTTGGATTATAATAATTCTGAATCAAAAAGTCAAGCAAATTTTTCATTATTTTGTATTTTCGTAACTATTCAGGCTGTCATTCTGGAAGAATCTTTTTAATAAACAGGACCTTACGTCCAATCAAAAAAGATTCCTCCAGAATGACAAGCGCCGCAGAGTCTGACTTTTCATACAGTCTGTGAACAAGTACGGCTGGTTACCCCACCGTAATTGAGGTTTTACATTATCTTGTATTTTCTTAATCAAGAACTTTGGATAGCTATTTTTATGTGGTTTCCTTCGACTTTGAGTTGGTAAGTTCGGACATGGCTACGGTAGGGTCCCTCTAATCCTTGGCCTGTTTGTATATCAAATCTTGCCCCATGCCCAGGACAGATGATGACGCCATTGGAGATTGTGCCGGCACTCAAAGGGGCGCGGCGGTGAGGACACAAATTTTCTAAAGCATAAAACTCGCCCTTTTCATTAAATATGACCACCTCCTTGTTCTGAAAGAAAATCACTTTATGTTCGTCTACCTTTATTTGCGAAGTATCTGCAACTCTAATAAACCGATTCTTAGTTTTTAGTGGCAAATCACTCATAATCATTTAGTCAGTTACATTGGTAATATTCAGCGTCTTGCGGAACCAAATCATACTCTTTCAGAAAAGTGTTTTTCCTTTTGGTTGTCGTATAGATGATACTCTTTCATTTTGCGCCAAAGGGTTGTACGACCTATTCCCAAGATTCTTGCAACCAATTCATAATTCCAGTTGTGCTCTTTCAAAGTGGCGGCGATGTGATTTCTTTCCAATTCTTTTAGAGTTAAATACATTTGTTCAGTTTTAGAAGACCTGGCTTTTAGCACCGCCGGCGGCAAGTCCCCTTTTGTAAGAAATTTGCCTATTGAGAGAGCCACAGCACGCTCAATAGCATTTTCTAATTCTCTAACATTTCCAGGCCAATCATAATCCAACAGCAGTCGCACGGCCTGCTCGTCTAACCCATGTACTGTTTTATGAATTTTGGTTGAATATTTTTTGATAAAAAATTCTGCCAAAGGTAGAATGTCTTCCTTCCGTTCTCTTAAGGGTGGAATGGTTATTTGAATGACGTTCAAACGGTAGTAAAGGTCTTGTCTAAAGGAACCTTCTTCTGCCATTTGTTCCAAATCTCTATTTGTAGCTGAAATCAAACGAAGGTCCAAATTAAGGATTTGGTTACTACCAACGGGTTTGATTTCCCCGTCCTGAAGAAACCGCAGAAGCTTAACCTGGGTAGCCTGAGAAGTTTCGCCAATTTCATCTAAAAAAATGGTGCCATGGTTGGCTACTTCAAACAAGCCTTTTTTGTTACTTGTGGCGCCAGTGAAGGCTCCGCGAACATGCCCAAATAATTCGCTCTCTAACAAAGTCTCGGACATGGCTCCACAATTCACTACCACAAACGGATTTTTTGCTCGACGGCTTTGCTCATGGATCGAGCGCGCTACTAATTCCTTCCCCGTACCACTTTCTCCATCAATCAAAACGGAAATATCTGTTTGGGCTATTTTGGCAGTCAATTCCAGAATCCTTTGCATTGCCTTACTTTTGCCGATGATATTTCCAAATTGATACTGTTCATCAGAATGCACCCATGAAATATACTCTTGTACTTCGTTATCAATTAACTGGTCAACTACTTCAGCCACTTTCAGATGTTCCTTTAAATTGGCCGTAACAATCTCTTGCAAATCATTCCTGTCATAGTAGTAAAGATTATAAATTTTTGAAAGAGCATGTTTGTTTATTTGGTTACGGGAAGCATCATCCAGGGAGGTTACCAAAAACAATGGCGAATTGTTACGTAGATTCATAATTTGAGTCATGTTTCTGCTGCTTACCAGCTCTTTCATATTTTCATCAAATAGTAACAGCAGATCAACGGAATTGAGAACGGAAGATAATTGACTTTCGGTTACCTTTTTACTTCCATACTGTTCAAAAAGTCGCTCCATCCTGCGTTGATTCGTGTCTACATAAAGCAACTGACCTATGTTTTTCTCATATAACTTCTGCACAAAATTTTCACACCGAGTGCTTCTCGAAGCAATCAGCGCCGAATGGTCTCCAAGATCACCAAAAATTTTTTGAGCCAACTCAGTAACCACAGATTCTGGCGTGACCGCTTTTTTTTGCAAATGCAATTCCAGCCGAACTTTTTCGGCTAACCATACTCCTCGTTGGAACAGCCTGTGGAGATAAGGTCCAGTAAGGTCTGCTTCGCGGGCTGCCTCGAAGCATTGCTGAAATTCCTGCACCGCTTGGATAATTTCGCTGGTTTGTTCCAGCCCGATGGCCAATTTATAGAAATAGCGAACAGATTCTGAACCATCCAGCCAATATTGATATTTTTCTAAGTTGGCTAAGTTAAGTTTAAATGCTTTATTTAACAAGTGAAAGAATTGAGACGGCAGGTTAGCTCTCTGCTCAGTGACAGCAAAAGCCGATATTCCTGATTTCGATTTGAAAAGACAAAATTCATCACATGGCACTTGAGTAGATATCTTCCTCAGCAACTCAGGAGTTATGGAAAGATTCTCCAGCCGTCTTCCTATCTTCTCCCCTTGCGGCAATTTTATTCCAAAGGCAAAAACCGGCATAATCAATTATTGAAAATTATGAAATGTTGAAAGAAACAAATTCACGATTATGAGAGAAAACAACAGCCAATTAAACCCAATTACAGAAACAATCGCAGCCCGCCTTCCCTGCCATCCAATTAATTTTCTTGTTACATAATGAGCCAAATAAATTGCCCATGAAATTGCCACAGCCAAGAGCTTTGGGTCCCAATGCCAGCTCCCTTCCCAAACGTTCATACCCAGGTACAACCCCAACAGCATGCCAAAAGTGACCAGAAGCAGACCAATGTTCACGGCTTGGTTGCTGAGCTTGTCAAAAAACTCTAACGAGGGAAGCCGTTTGAAGAATATCCCCAAATGCTTGGATTTCATTTCCCTGGACAGCAGAATGTACATAAGACTCGAAATAAATGAAATAGCAAACGCAGCATAAGCCGAAATCATGATGGCTACGTGAACTTCAAAAAGCACGTCCGTGAGAACCGGAGCTAATGGTTTGTCCACGTCTATGCAAATATTGGAAATGGTGTGCAAAACCAAGATTATAGGCAAAAAGAACACTCCCAAGGTCATCTCTTTTAACCGGATCTCTAAGATGAGGTAAACCAGCACGAAAAACCAGGCGCTGGTAGTCAGAACCTGGAACACGTCCCCGACCGGGAGATGCCCTAACCTAAAGTCAAGTAATATGAGATAGAAGGAGTGGCTTAGTGCGGCAGTCGTGAGCCAACGTCGAATCTGAATAGCTGTGGTTTCTCTTTTTTCCTTAAAATAAAATAGATAAAAACCGAAGCTAGTCACATAAAATACACTGACCATCCAACGTAGTACAAGTAAAATCTCTTTCATTGTGTTATCAGCTCATCATTTCCGTGAGCTTTAGACTTTTTCATACGTTTCTTTTTGAGCTGCAACTTCCAGTTCAGATTTCACTTTCTTTTTTCTGTTTTCAAAAGACTGCAAAAGCGCCGGGAGTGCTACGATAGCTGTCACATAAGCAAGACTGAGGCCAATTACTGCTAGCTTCCCGATAGAGTTGAGACCAGGATGTCGGGCGACGATGAGCCCAGAATACCCTACAATGGTAGTTAAAGTTGTCATAGTAATAGCCAAGCCGGTATTTCTTAAAACATGATAAAGCGAGCCGCGGCCTTCCTCGAGATATCTATGATAAATGTGAACGCCGTTATCCACACCAATCCCAATGACGCTGGGAAACACCACAATGTTGAACAAATTCAATTTCATACCTGAAAGATACATCACGCCGCCCATCCATATCACACCGATAGCTAAAGGTGTCAAAACAAACATGGTAGATTTAAGACTTCGAAAATCAATGAGAACAATTAAGAATACCACAAGAAATGTAAGAATTACCGCGAGTCTGCCTTCGCGAATCATAACTAATAGCATTTCAGCCAAAATAATATTTGAGCTGGAGGCATAGTAAGTTTTACCTTGAGCAGTGGTAACTTTCCCAATATCGTGACGAAATGCAATCGCATTACGACCGTCCCTCAAAGCTACACTAGGATATATAAAAACGAAATTCCCAATTTCACCCTTTTTATTTATGAATTGACGTTTGTCTTTTTCCGGCAGTGCATTCCAAGCAAAAGGCTGGTCAACTTGCAAATACTCCATCAGTTTATCTAGGCGCTCCTTGTCCTCTCCGGTCACCACTCCTTCGGCCTCATTTTCAATAAGCTCACGAATTTCTCTTATCTTTCTGAGTCTGGCAGATTGATCTTCAGGAACAATGGAAAAGACGGACCTCACAGTTTTCACGGTTGGAGAAAGTGTGTCTTCTTCAATGACCTTTCTTACAGCCGCAACAATGTCGCTAATTTCTTCCTTAGAGTCGGCCAGAACTACTGCTGGAGACTCCGACAGCTTAAAGATACCTCTCCTTTTTTCACCCACAATTTCACGTTCTTTAGTGATTGCTCTTAGATTGGTAAAATCATATTCAAACTTAACTCGTGAAAAGCTATATATGGCAAATAAAGTCAGAAATCCAGTAATCAGCAGAATGGGCTTGGCGAAGCGAAATTCCCGCGGCCTAACATTATGAGTTCTGCCCTGAACTGGTTTGATTTGTAACAGCCGCAATTTTTCGAATAACGTTATGAATGCAGGTAAAACGATAACCATGGCCACCAGGGCGAATAACATTCCAATCCCTGCAATGAAGCCCAAATCTGAAAATCCTCTAAAATCCATAAAGGTCAAAGAGAAGAAAGCTGCGGAAGTAGTAACCGCAGTAGTAGCTAAAGCCTTACCAGTATGGCACACCAACTTTTCGATAGACTGTTCAAAACTCAGACCGGCTCTGCGGCTCTCAGCGTATCGTGCAAAAGCGTGAATACCATAATCAATTCCCAATCCAAATAAAATGACAAACAAAAATCCTGTGATGGTATTTAGGCTTCCAATGACCCAATAGGTGACTCCAAAGGTCCAAGAGAGCGAAAAAAGCAAACTAAGTGTAATCAAAATAGCACCAGTAAGGCGACGAAAATAAATAATTATCAGAAGGAACACCCCACCAAATCCATAGACTGCCGTGCCTAAGATGTCTTTTTTCACGACTTCGTATTGATCCAGTCGATTCTTGAAATTGCCACCATAGTACACTTTCATATCGGAATCGTATTGTAGGGGGCCGGCCGATTCAACAATTCGTTTGACTTCATCTATCATTTCTTGAGCAAAGTTCAAACTAGTGTTTGCACCCTTCGGGTAGACTTTCAAAATCAATACGGTACTGTCTTCATTAACGTAATATTCTTTTGGTTCTTTATCTTGGTATTTTGCTTCCCATTTCTCTAAATCCGTATCTGCGCTTTCATCCACGTCATCGCCAAAAAGATCCTCAACAAACAGCGGATTTAATTTCTGTTTTTCTGCATCAATTTTGTTTTGGATGGCAGTCTGCAAGGAATCTAATTCTTCAGTTTCTAAGAAGAGCAGAGCATTCTTTTTATAAAAATCCACATCATTTTTGTAGTCCAAATAATTTACAATTGGGCTGGCTAGTAGTTTTGGTGCTAAATCATTAGCAAAGTCCTTCATCGCTTCAAAATTATCTGACTCGAGCAAGATTAGAAGATTGCTAATACCGCCTACTTCCTCTTTAATGCGCTCAAAAGCTTTTACGCTTACGAAGCTGTTAGGGAGCAGTTGGGCTAAATCGCTTTCCAAAGACAACTGTAAAGTAAAATAGCCGCCCACTATACTAGCAATCACGGCCACAATCAAAATTAGAATGTAGTAGCGATATACGAATTGATATCTTTGTTTAAAACGAAACATCTGCTTTCCTTTCGCCTATTAAATGCTGTATTACTTCGGAGGTATATCCGGAATATCACCAACACTACCGTGCAAGATTGTCATTCCGAGGAGCAAAGCGACGAAGAATCTTTGAACTTTGGCCCAAAGTTAGCCTTGAAGATGGAGATTCTTCGCTCCTTTCAATCGCACAGAATGACGTTTCTATTGATCTTGCGCAGTAGTGCTGAGCAAAATAATTAAACATATATACATTTATTTGCAACTCATTATTTCATCTTTCTCTTGTTGTTTAATCTTGGCAATACCAACCAAGCTAACGACAAAAATCATGAGTTGGTTTCTTTGTAAATTATTACTTTGGAGGCCTGAGCATTCCCTTGTTTTCCAAACGATACATTGTCGCTCCTTCGATAGCACTCTCAATCACGTAGTCACTCTCGATCCCGTGTTTCAGCTTAGAAAAAGTAGATCGAGGATAGTATTATCACATCTATTTTCCCCATCTCCTCTCAGAGTGGGGCTGTGTAGAGCGCCTGGGTCGCTCTAGCGCAGCGGTCAATTGTAAACTGAGCAGCGCGTTTCCGCCCGCGGACGATCAATTCCTCTCGCAGGGCTCTATCGGTCAACAGTTTCTCCATGCCTGCGGCGATATCATTCACATCATACGGATCGACGAGCAGGGCAGCATCGCTGGCAATTTCCCGCGGTGCAGAAACATTGGAGGTCAACACCGGACACCCCACTGCCATCGCCTCCACGATGGGCAGGCCAAACCCCTCAAGGAAGGAAGGAAAGGCAAGCATCCTTGCCTGTTTGAAAAGCAGAATCAGCTCAGAATCTGTCAGTTTCATGTCCTTGATTGAAGACCAGAAGATTACTCTGTCGTCGAGCCGGAGCTCGTTGACCAGGCTTCTCAGCGCCGGATACCTGTCCCCTCTCCCGACAATCAGGAGCTTCAAGCTCGGATGGTGCTGCTTTAGCAGATTGAAAGCTCTTATTGTGCCATCTACGTTCTTATATGGCCTCGAAGTCCCTAATGAGATGATGTAATGCTCACCGACACGGCCCCGCAGTTTGAGCTGCTCCGGTTCTGCGGCACCCACATTCCGCTCAACCAAATCACACTTCAAGAACTCTTCTTCTATCCCTGGATAGATTAACCGACATTTTGATGGTGGAACTTTTAACATGTCAATAGCTTTCTGTTGAGTCGCCTCCGAAATTGCAACAACTATGTCGGCGTGCGCGACGGCATGCTTGATAAATCGGCCTTTGACATGCCGGTTATAAAGAGCCTTGAACTGGTTGGTAAAGGCCAGTTCTGGAGCTTCGATCCACATGATGTCATGCAGAGTGATTATAGTCCGCTGGCACTCAAGAGCGAGCGGGAGAAAGTGCCGAAGCGCGTGGTAAACGTCCGGGTTGAGGCGGTTCACGACCGTTGCGGTCATCGCGAAGCTTCTCACCGACGAGGTGTCGCCTGCCACCGGCACCTCTCGAAAATTAGGTCTGTCAACAATCTTGTCTTTGTAAGAAGGGTTTTTAAGTAGAACATATTCGTTGTCACTGTCCAGTTCGGCGATCCCTCGTACCAGGTTGAGCGCATACCGCCCGAGTCCCGTCATCACCGGCTTTATGTTCCGTGCGTCTAGACAAATCCTGAGCATTGTAATATACTCCAAGTGATGGCAATGGCTATGATACAATGACCAACTATGGTTTATTAGCACTCGATAAAAAATATACAAAAGTTTACCGGCATTAACAACCCAATTATGCAGATCATCCGAAGAAATAGCCCCATGCATTTGCAGAGCCCTCAACTTGCACAGTGTGTCTATTGTTAACATTGCTTATTCAAAAAAATGTTGGTTTTTTGAAATAATTGACTTAAATTTAAGTTTTAAATAAAAGGAGAGAATTATTCACGCAACAAAGGCCTGGATAGACGCGCGACACCCCATGGTCAATCAAAGATTGTGGGGACTTACTTTATTAGAAAGGAATTTACGGGAATTGCATAAATTGGCATTCAAGGAAGTAGTAGTGTTAACAACTGAAGAAATTGACCCTTCTAAACATTTCAGCCACCCTCTCCCAAAAACGTTGGAATTCTCTTTGGTCATTGCCAATGAATCAGATCCATTTGAATCCCTAAGGAGTAATCTTCAAAAGAGCAACGAACTTATGCTTGTTTTGGAGGGACATGCGCTTAACGACCGTCGGGTTCTAAAGCAGTTGATTTACGCTAATTCTGTCATTGGGGTGATCTCGCCGAGCGGCAGCAATAAAGCCGGGGCTGCAATTCTTTCACATTGTGAGGCTTCCTTGTTTGAGAAAAACTCTTCTGGAAAATTGACTTCTATATTATTAGCCGCGATTCAAAATTCTAAAATGGCCAACCTAAATCTTTCCAATTTTCAAACGTATGTAAAACCTCTTAGAAGGGAAATTGTACCTTTTCTCTTATTAGTCGAACAGCCAGAGCATCTTAAAGAAGCTGATCAAATACTTCGACAAACAGTCCACAAAGGCGTTAATGATTTTGTGGCTAAGTACATACATCCTCCATTGGAGTTTGGAGCCGTACGTTATTTGGCCGATACGCCCGTGACTCCAAATCAGATTACCATTTTCTGGATGGTACTCGCTGGTTTCACAATTCCGCTATTTGCCACGGGACACTTGCTTTTGGGCATCATCCTCGCTGCACTGTGCGGCGTATTAGATGGAATTGACGGAAAGTTAGCTCGACTTACTTTACGTTTCAGCAAGGCCGGAGATTTACTTGACCACGCAAGTAATACAGTATACGATGCTACATGGTATTTGGCGCTGGGTTGGTATTTTTCAGAAGGAGATTTAAACTCAACTGCCGCTCGGTTAACTTTAGTTCTTTTTATATCTTATTGTGTGGAACGTATAGTACCCGGTGTTTTTGAGAAATTACATGGCCAAGAAATTTACGATTATGAAAAATTGGACAAGCTAGCTCGCTTGGCTGGCAGTCGAATGAACAACAATGTCTGGCTTTTGATGATTGGTATTATTTTGGGCTTTGCCCGACAGGCTTTTTATTTTATTAGTCTTTGGATGTTGACCACTGCTTCCTGGCACATAGTACGTTTACTCTGGGTAACCTGGAAAGCCAAGGCTAAAAAACCCGTCTTTACTAATTGAATTAGATATGGATAAGATCAACACCTCCACTACAATTACAGAAGAGCCAAGCTATCCAAACCATAAGGACGCCAAAGACCTTGTAAGAGGCGCTCTGGTTAACTACTTGGGAATGTTAGCTAAGACCAGCAAGGTGCTTTTCATATTTGTAGCTGCCCGTTTTTATGGTGCCAATGCCATCGGCTTGTATTTTTTGGCCTGGAGTACCATCGACATTGCTTCTAAGTTTGGGCTTTGGGGGATGGACCGGAGCCTGATTCGAGACATAGCCAGATATAATGCTGACCGGTCTGTCCAAACTAAAGCTAAACTTTTTGGAATATTGCGCTTCAATATTAGTATAACATTTTGTCTTAGCTTGCTGGTCACTGGGGCTTTGATGATAATGAGTCCCATGATTGCAGAGGGGATTTTCAAAGATGAAAATTTGCTTGTTCCTTTGAGATTACTGGCTTTGGCTCTTCCTTTCGTAGTCCTTACCCATGCGTTTATTGCTCCAACAAAAGCGCTTCGGATCATGCGTTATGAAGCCCTCATCCGTCATGGCTTAGAGCCCCTTATTCTTTTGCTCGGCACTTTGCTTTTAATCCCTTTCAAATTAGGCGCCATTGGACTGGTAACAGCTCACATCTTTGCCAGTTTGGTGGCGGTCAGCACTGCCGCTTTTGTGCTATTTCGAAAGTACCGATACTTGGGCTGGCAAACAGAACCACTTTCCCGAGAAATTAAAAAGGAAACGATTCGATACACTTCACCCATAGCTGCCATGGATGTCTTGAATCTTATGGTGGCGCGAATTGATATCTTATTGGTGGGGGCTTTGCTTAATTCCACTTCTGCTGGATTTTATGGAATCGTTGTAGAAATAATTTCAGTGATTAAACGAGTGAGTCAGGGCTTTGGACCCATATTTGCACCAATTGTGTCTGAATTGTTTCACAATAAACAAAAAGAAAGGCTCCAAAGAAACTACGTCATAGTTACCCGTTGGTTAATGACAGGCACTTTATTACCGGTATTAGCTTTGGTACTATTTCCCAACCAAATCTTACTATTATTTAATATAAAGTCATCAGAAGCTGTTCTAGCACTAATTGTTTTAGCACTGGCGCACGGCTTATTGGGTACTTTCAGTGCAGCAGAAGGCTTACTCATTATGACAGGAAAGACGCTGCTCAATACTCTCTTAGCCGGAGTTATGTTAGCTGTTAATTGTGCTGTGGGAGTCTTTCTTATTCCAAAAATTGGTTTAGTTGGAGCCGCCATCGGAACCATGACCGCCTTTGTGTTTGTAAGCGGTGCCCGCATATTTCAAGGATATCGTCAATTACAATTACATCCGTTTAGCTATTCGCTGCTTTGGCCGCTAACCACCGCTGCAATAACCTTAATCCTGTTCTTCTTTCTAAACCAATGGTTAATTGTAGATTCCTTGGCAAAAACCATCGCGGTATTTTTTATGATGACAATTTTTTACACGACTATTTACTTCTTAGGGGCTAAAGAACCAGAAGAGAAACATATAATTAGTAAACTCAAAAACAAACTGAAATGGAGACCCGCTATTATGAGAATTTGAATCTTCACTGATATTGCACCCCCTTTGTGCCTATCTTCTTTCATTCCGCCTTTTGAGATATAACCAACTTAAACCTCACCAGTTAAGTTTGCTCATTCAGTATAAATTGGATTTTGGGTTGCATCACTTTCTGCATATCTCAAGTGAAGCAACTATATTATCTATTGCATTACAGCAATCGCCCTCCAACTCAAGAATCCAAATGTATTATGGTTAAGATATTGATCCTAACCTTTTACATTTCACGAAATCACTAAGGAGAATATCACGTGAAGGTTTTGTCCAATATTAAAGGCGACATTATGGGGGGAATCGCCACTTCAGTCATCGCACTTCCTTTGGCCATAGCCTTTGGTGTGGTGGCGTTCGCTCCGTTGGGAGAAGAATATATCGCCCAAGGAGCACTCACGGGCCTCTATGGGGTCATCGTTGCTGGGATTTTGACAAGCCTATTTGGTGGCACGCCCGGACAAATTTCCGTGCCCACCGCTCCCATGTCCGTCATGGTCACCTCAATTATTGCCACACTTCTAAAAGACCCCGAGATTGCTGCATTAGGTGACAGTCAAATCACTATTATATTGATCTTGGTATCTATGACGATTTTTCTGGCTGCCCTCTTGCAGTTAATTTTGGGAGCCATTGGCGGCGGTAAGTTAATTAAATTCATCCCCTATCCTGTAATTGCAGGATTTATGAATGGAATCGCTATTATTATATTTCTCGGTCAATTGCGGCCCCTATTTGGCGTTCCCAAGGACACAAGTTTAGCTACAATTTTGACAGGAAATGTTGGATTTCAACATGAAACCTTGATAGTCGGTGCCGTGACCATCATTGCAATGCTCTCAGCCAAAAAACTCACCAAAGCCATTCCCAGCTCGCTTGTTGGTTTGTTAGGTGGAGTATTAACCTACTTAATACTTGGAAAGATTTTCAATCCAGCCCTGTTACAGATTGAAGGGAATTCTCTTATTATTGGGCCTATTCCCAGTGCTTTTCCAACCCCTAAACAGGTTATGAATTTCTTAAGCCTGAGCAACCAGATTCCTTTGCAAAAGTTAACTCTGTTAATCATTCCGGCTTTGACTCTCAGTGTATTGGCGTCTATTGATACTCTGCTGACCTCAGTTGTGACTGACATGGTAACGCGCTCTAAACACAATAGCACCAAAGAGCTGTTTGGCCAAGGCCTTGGAAATATCGCGTCAGCCGCTTTCGGGGGGTTGCCCGTAGCTGGTTCTACGCTTGCAACTCTGGTTAATGTCAACAGTGGAGCCCGTACCGCATTGGGCGGTCTCGTGAACAGCCTGACCGTTTTGCTGGTGGTTCTATTCTTGGGAAGTTTAGTGCAGTGGATTCCCATGGCTGTGCTGGCCGGCATTCTGCTCATTACAGCGGTCTCTATGGTTGAATACGAAAGCATTAACCTTTCCTTAAAAAAATCCGCATTGGGCAACCTCGTGGTCATTGTAGCGGTTACGGTAATTACCGTAGCGATTGATCTAATTGTTGCCGTTCTCATTGGCTTGATCATTACAGCTTTTCTCTTTATAAAAGAACAGATCAGCAAAACCATTGTACGAAGAATATACACCGGCAATTTAGTCCACTCCAAAAAAATTCGCAGTCGCCAAGCCATGCGCATTTTAGAAGAAAAGGGCCATTTAATCAAAATTTACGAACTAACTGGCTCCCTTTTTTTTGGAACTTGCGATAAACTGCTATCGGAAATTGAAAAAGAACTGGACAGCTTCTGCATCATTCTCGATTTAAAAAGAGTCCACACTATTGACCTGACAGGTGCTCAACTGCTCAAACAGATTGTTGACCGAGTTCACGAAAAAGGCAATCATTTGTTGATAAGTTACTTGGACATACCGGGAGACCAAGACAAAGAAAGGATGCGCGTGTTAATGGACGATGTTGGGGTCATCAGGGCCATCGGCAAAGAGTTCATCTTTCCAGACACCGATCACGCGCAAGAATGGGTAGAGGATGCATTAATACAAAGAGAATTAGAAGCAGCCCTGATACAAAAGCAAAGATTAGCCTTGAAAAATTTGAGTACGTTCAAAGACCTAACCGAAGAACAATTGGAACTTGTGCGCAAACACATGCATCCTATGCAATATCAGAAATCGGATATTGTTTTTAAAGAAGGCGAACCTGGCGACAAGATTTATTTCATTCTAAGCGGTGGAGTAAGCGTACTGGCCAGCATTTCTGAAAACGGCCGGGACCGTAGGTTGGCTACATTTGGCGAAGGAGTATTTTTTGGTGACATGGCCATCCTCGAAAACCAGCCCCGTTCGGCCACGGTTCGTGCGGATTCCGAGACCGACGTGCTCTACATGTCTGTGAAGGAATTCCAACATCTTGTGAAACATCAGCCCTTGATAGCTTCAAAAATGCTCCTAGGCATGGCCCGGGAACTGTCTTACAGACTGAGGCTTACCACGATTGAAGTTATGACTTTGGCAGAATAATAAATGGGGATTGTTCTACTGTTGCATGGTTGAATTGTTGAATTACTGGATTTTTACAAATCTCAATAGATAATGGCCGCGACCGTTCATCGGACTCAACAAGCGATCAATGGAACAATCCGTTAAATCCGTGTCATTCGTGTGCTATTTTTTTTGTGCCGAAGGCACGCTGGGATATTATTAATTTTAACCTTCAATTATTACCCTGCCGCCTCCGTGAACTCTGCGGTCAATTGACAAGTCCAACTTCAGCGCAAACTTAGATTATCTCAATTTCTCTGCCGACTTTTTCAAAAGCACCAATAGCAAAATCTAAATCTTCTTCTGAGTGGGTCGCGGAATTCATAACGCGGATACGGTCTTTACCTTTTGGTACGGTTGGAAAACTGATGGCCATGGCAAAGACTCCATTTTCAAACAACGATCGGCTGAACTCCTGGGCTTTTTGGGCATCACCAATCATGACTGGGGCGATGGGGGTTTCACTAAACCCTAAATCAAATCCCAAGTTTTTGAGTTCTTCTTTAAAATAGTGTGTGTTCTCCCAAAGCTTGTCTACTAAAGCTCCGGATTCCGTCAAAATATCCACAGCTTTGATACAGGCCGCCACATCGGCAGGCGTCACAGCACTGGAAAATAGAAACGGTCGCGCCCTCTGACGCAGGTACTCAACAATCTTCTTTTTCCCGGACACATACCCCCCTACGACCCCAAAAGCTTTAGAGAGCGTACCTACTTCGATGTCCACTTTTCCGTGCAGGCCAAAATGATCGGAAATGCCGCGCCCAGCATCTCCCAAAACCCCTTCCCCATGAGCGTCATCCACCATCACCATGGCATCATGTCTTTCCGCCACTTCAACTATTTCCGGCAACGGAGCAATGTCGCCATCCATACTAAACACGCCATCGGTGACCACCAGTTTTCGTCTGGCGGCAAGCTCCCGGCTGATATTTTCTTCCAAAGAGGCTGCATTGCCGTGCTGATATCGTACCACTTTAGCTTTGGTCAACCGACAGCCATCAATAATGCTGGCGTGATTCAACTCATCAGAAAATATGACATCTTCCGGTCCCATTAAAGTCGGAATGGTAGCTAAATTTGAATTAAATCCAGACTGAAATGAAATGGCCGCTTCTACCTTCTTAAATTTGGCCAACTTTTCCTCCAGTTCGTTGTGCAAAGTCATAGTGCCCGCGATGGTTCGCACCGCGGCCGGGCCAACCCCATACTGTTCAATCGCGTCTTGCGCAGCCTTTTTCAATTCAGGATGATTGGCAAATCCCAGATAATTGTTAGCGCACATATTCAAGACTTTTTTGCCATCCACTTCAATCCAAGCGGCCTGAGCCGTGCCAATTGTACGAATGTTAATGAACAAACCTTGCTTTTGAAGTTGTTCTAGTTCTTCATCAATAAACGACAGATTAGCCATATTTTTCCTCCCAATTTTTTTACACTAAGTCAATCAGTGACCCAATCCATGATAACCTTACCAGAATTGCCGGAACGCATCACATCAAAAGCCCTTTCAAATTCTGTAAAATGAAACTTGTGGGTGATAACCGGGGTTATGTCAAGACCTGTCTGGATCATTGACTGCATTAAGTACCAGGTCTCATACATCTCGCGACCGTAGATACCCCTTATAGTGAGCATATTGAATATCACGGTGTTCCAATCAATTGCCAGCTCATTGGTCGGAATCCCCAGCATAGCTATCTTACCTCCGTGACACATATTAGCTATCATATCCTTGAAAGCTTCCCCGCTGCCAGACATCTCAAGACCGACATCGAAGCCCTCTTTCATCCCCAGTTCCTTCTGAATCTCCGCGATGCTCTTTTCTTTAATGTTCAGGGCTACGGTGGCCCCCATTTTCTTAGCGAGTTCAAGACGATAGGCGTTCATATCGGTAGTAACGACAAAGCGCGCTCCTGCGTGTTTTACGATCGCGGTTGCCATGAGCCCAATGGGACCGGCCCCAGTAATCAGTACATCTTCTCCCAAAATCTTAAAAGCCAGGGCCGTGTGGGTAGCATTACCAAAGGGATCGAAAATAGTTAATATGTCCATAGCAATGTTTGGATCGGCACGCCAGACGTTCGAAACCGGAATGCAAAGGTACTCGGCAAAAGCCCCGGACCGGTTCACTCCCACACCCTTGGTAGAATTGCAGAGATGACGACGCCCCGCCAAACAGTTCCGGCATCTTCCGCATACAATATGACCTTCACCAACGACGATCTCCCCAAATTCAAGGCCATGCACGTTGCTGCCCATCTCAGCGATCGTGCCAACGAATTCGTGTCCTATGGTCATGGGCACCGGTATGGTGTTTTGCGCCCAGGCATCCCAATTCCAAATGTGTACGTCCGTGCCGCAGATAGAGGTCTTATGAACCTGAATCAGGACATCATTGATCCCGATCTCAGGAACTGGCACTTCTTCCAGCCATAGGCCTGGTCTTCGGTACTTCTTGACAAGGGCTTTCATGGTTTTCTTCATCGTTCTCAAGAATCTCCTCGTGACGATTTATCTAAGACAGAACGCCACGTTAACATTGGCTGCGCATTCGCCAGTTTCCTTAATGATTCTGGTCATTTCGTGTGCCATAATTGCGGTGGTTTAATACGATTTTGCGCCCACTGATTCCATTCATAAATCTATAAATCGGTCCCACAAACAAAAGCGGCCCTAACTCTGATGAGAACATCTGTCGGGCCAACTTCTGGGATATGAACTTGTTTTAAACTCTGCGCCTGGTTGGGGAGTTGTTCTTAAAACGGTCTTCATTGTTCCAGCCATGTAGGATTCTCTTCTCTAATTTCAAAATTGCGAATTCTATCGTATCTAAATTTTTAAAAGCATGTCTGAAGTTTTCAATAGTTCAATTTCTTGTATCGCCTCGAAATCTCTATCATTTGACCAAATGGGTATTTTAGAAAGTCTTCCCTCTTTAGAGTTTTTGTAAATCTTTCGAAATCCTCAAGAATTTCTTCTTCGGTTAGACCTCCTTCAACCATACTCCTTCGTACTTTTTTGGCTGTTTCAAATACTTTCTTTTTAGTTTTTCTTTTGTGTTTCAATTCTTGGATTTTTTCATCGATAAGCTTTTCGAAAAGATCTTCCCGGCTTTCATAAGATTCTACTTGCAAAATCTTGTCGATTTTTGGTCCTAATCTTTCAGGAAGATTGATAATGATGCCCACAAAACTTCACTCCATTTTATCAAATTTTGCTGACTATTCAGGCATATTAGAAGGCAAAACTATTTAGGGCAA
>JBHIAW010000026.1:0-23216 GCA_046758765.1 bacterium | reverse complement strand
CGGTTTTGCCTTTTTCTATGGCAGCTTTATTCATTTTGCAGAAATTGTAAATTATCGTCTCTTTTTCTTTGGCGGCTAAATCCAAAAGGGAAAATGTAATGGCCAATTCATAATCAATAATATCCCTTAGACGCCACCATCCACCGGGCCAAGGGTCCAAAAAATTCATTCTCTGATTGTATTCCGGTAGCCCTCTGCGGCCGCCGCGGAGACTCCCCTTAGGAAAAAAAAGAGGGGTTGCAATTTGCGTACTGGCTACTTCTGACAAAATTCCCATCATATTATGCCACCAGGGAGTCATCACGGACGTGCCTTCCCACCATGCGGTATAGAAGGCGTCCGTTACAATGCCTTGAAAATTTTGAGCCTGTAACTCGCTGACAATATGCTTTCCCATCTTATTCATTTGCGACAGCAACAACGGATGGACATTAGGGTTGACCGGATCCGCATACGGCGGTAAAAAAAGGCGGGCACTACTGGATCGCATCTGATGTTGATCATAAACAATTTCCGGAAACCATTCCTGATAGTACTGTTTAGAAACTAACCTGGTCTCAACGAGATTCATCATAAACCAATCCCGGTTATTGTCATGTCCAGCATAAGGATGGTAAAGATAAGGCATCGGACTGCCTTCGTAAGGCGTATCTAAATACTTGTTATACCAGTCTACGACCATCTGCATGCCGTCTGGATTGATGGAGGGAATAAGAAGGATGATAACCTGTTCCAAGATTCTTTGTATCCGCGGTGAGTTTTCCGTCGCCAACAAAAAGGCTAGTTCAATAGATTCCTGACTGGAGGCAATTTCAGTAGAATGAATGTTGAGGGTAATCATCACAACGACTTTATTTTCTCGAGCCAGTAATCGAGCGTCGTCATCAGAGAGATGGCGAGGATTGGCTGCTTGTTTTTGCAGATTTTTGTATTTGGCTAAATTTGATAAGTTTTCTGGGGAAGAAATGATTGCCATAATGAATGGCTTTCCAAGCGTCGATTTTCCTAATTCTTGGAGTTTGATTCGATCAGATTTTTCATCTAACATCTTAAGGTAGTCCAGCACAGTATCCCAACCAAATAATTTCTTATCTTCTCCAACTTGAAATCCAACAAATTCTTTTGGAGATTTAATTTGGGCATTGAGAGAATGAGCTGAGAAGAGGAGTGCTAGTAGAAGAAAACCTACCCGCAAACTGAGACGATTTTGTGCTTTCATTGTCTCTCCATTCTTACCAAGCGTTAAATGAGATACAATATTATCTCACGTCCTGAAGAAGGGATCTTTTTAGAATTTCGCCAGAGGTCAAAAACAAAAACCGCTTGTCAAACCTCAGTTAGGGTGAGATAACCAGCCGTACTCGTTCACAGACTGTGCGAAAAGTCAGACTCTGCGGTGCTTGTCATCAGGAGGAATCTTTTTTGATTGGACGTAAGGTCCTGTTTATTAAAAAGATTCTTCCAGAATGACATCAAGGTGTTGCTGAGCTAAGGAACGTCTCGATTGTACTTTTCACACCCTCTGTTAAGTCAGGAACGAGATTTACCTGACCAAGACTGAGGTATTACAACCGCTTCCATTCGAGAAGCGGTGACATCTTTAATAATTCATTTGCTAAGTAGAAAATAGTCTTGGAAAGTATGCATTATTTTTGTGCATGCTGCCGAATGGTTTGTTGCCGAATTCTTTTGAATTGATCTCCCTCGTTCCATTCAGGCATAGTTGGTGCATTAGCTAAATCTAGACCAGTTCTTAATGCAAATGTTGCGATTTGGACCGCTCCCTCCAGACTCCAAGTTGGATCATATTCATCATCTACTGTATGGTACCGTTTTTCGATATAGTCTTCCATTAATTTTTTACCCCAGTCTTCCGGCTTTCCTACGAATTTCAAGCCAGAATCAAAATATACGGCTGGTACACCTACTTTAACCAGACTAAATTGATCTGAGCGATAAAAGTAACCTTGCTCAGGCATGGGATCAGGAGAAATTTCCATGCCCATCTGCCGAGCAACTTTCAAAACGACTTCACTTATGGTGGAGCGGTCAGCGCCCATGGCAACGATATTCTTAGTCTTGCCCCAAACGTTCACCCCATCTATATTGATATTTGCGGCAGTCTTAGCCAGTGGGAAAATTGGGTGATGTGCGTAATATTGCGATCCTAAAAGTCCTGCTTCTTCTGCTGTAACTGCGGCAAACAAAATGGTCCTTTTTGGCGGAGTAGTCAGGTGCTTAAAGGCCTGGGCAATTTCAATCAGAGCTGCGGTTCCAGAGGCATTGTCAAAGGCGCCATTGAATATGTTATCTCCCGACAATGATTCATTCTTACCAAAATGATCATAATGACTGGTATAAATAATGCATTCTTCTTTCAACTTTGGATCGTGGCCCTCAAGTTTTGCAATCACGTTAGGAGTCTGAATGTGACGGATTTCATTCCTAACTAATGCCGTAACTTTCACGGGAAGAGGAATGGGTTTGAAATCCAGAGAGCTGGCTTGACTAATCAGCTCATCCAAATCTAACCCAGCCGTTTGCAGGATTTCCTGTGCTACATTCTCCGTAATCCAGGACTCTAATTTCAAGAACTTAGCATCCACTTGACTTTTAACATATAATTGCTCGCCAGTCCAAGAATTTTGAACCACATTCCAGCCATATCCTGCTAAGGGGGTAGTATGAATCAGAATGACGCCTTGGGCCCCTCTTCGTGTCGCTTCATCGAATTTGTAAGTCCACCTACCATAATAAGTTAAAGCCCTTCCGCCGAAAAATGTGGAGTCTTCAGTTTGGGGCTCGTTTACAAACATCATTAGTACTTTTCCAGTCACATCGATGTTGGAGTAGTCATTCCAGTTGTATTCAGGTGCGTGAATTCCGAACCCCATAAAAATCACATCTAAGTTCCTTAATGAGACTTGATCCTGCTCAATTTTAGTCCAAGCGACAAACTCACTTCCTTGATTTAATCTCCAAGCTTGACCGGCTGCTCTCATGGATAGGAATGCGGTGGGCGTCATTGCCAGTAGCTCGACATTTTGAAAATAGCTTGAATCCCCAACTGCTGGTAGTAGACCCGCCGCTTGAAATTGCGCGGCAATATATTTAGCTGCTAATTCGCTCCCTCTACTGCCAGGGGCTCTACCTTCTAAGAGATCATCTGAGAGGAATTGCAGGTGCGCTCTTATTCTTTGCAGCTTAACAGCGCCATCAAGTCTGCCAAGATATTCTGGAGATTGACAACAGAGATGGGTAACAATAGATAAAGCTGTTAAAAAAAGTAACACAGGTTTCGAGGTTATTCTCACCCTGCACTCCTTCCTACCCTTTTTGTGCAATTTTCATGCATCTACACCTTCCCAACGTCCAGGAATAGGCGTTTGACATTTGAAGCACTTACCTTTTTCAATTTTATTTTTCAACACAGAAAATCCAAACCTGGCAATCAACTCTTCGTGGCAATTTGGACAATAAGTATTTTCATACTTTGCAACCATACCCGGAAGATTTCCAGCGTAGACGAAATTTAATCCTGCATCATATCCAATTTCAGTAGCGCGAATTAAAGTCTCCACCGGTGTATTATCGGGGTCGGTCATTTTGTAATCTTGATGAAATGCGGTGACGTGCCAAGGAATATTTGGTGAGATTTCAACCAAGAATTTAGCAATGGAAGTCAGCTCGTCAATCGAGTCATTGAACCCCGGGACCACCAAGGTAACAATTTCAATCCAAAATCCTTTTTCATAAGTCATTTGAATAGTGTCCAAAACATGCTGAAGCACACCACCTAATGTGCGGTAGTTCTTATCATTGCAGGATTTTAGATCGATTTTGTAAAGATCGGTATACGGCCTTATATAATCCAGCACTTCTGGCGTGGCATTTCCATTGGAAACATACCCAGTTACAAACCCTTCTTTCTTGGCTTCTTTGAAAATTGCTACAGCCCATTCACTGGTTATGAGGGGTTCGTTGTAACTGCTAACAATAAGCTTAGCATTATACTTTTTCCCCAAAATAATTAAATCAATCGGACGGACTACTTGGGGCGGTGACACAGCATTTGGGTCACGAAGCGCTTGTGAAGTGACCCAATTTTGACAATAGGAACAGTGATAGTCACATCCCAACATGCCAAAAGTAACGGCCAGCGAACCAGGATAGGCATGATAAAAAGGCTTTTTCTCAGTAGGGTCACACTGAAGGCCGGCGGCGTAGTTTGCCGGTACGTATAATTTACCCCCTTGATTAAATCGTACCCGGCATATGCCGTCCCGACCTTCTTTGATTAAACAGCGATGACCACAGGCGAAACAGGTTAGGCTGCCGTCGTGGTGCGCTTCGTAAAGCTCCCCTTCCATGGTGTGGGTTTTTAGCACTTCTTTCAATGTTACGGCCTCGGCCATCTTCATCACCTCTATTCAAACTTTAATTGAAGTTGTTCTAATTTACCTTTTGGTCTTAATTTCTTCGGACTAATTGTGTCAAACCGCGTCGAATCCTTTCAGGGCTTATTGAGATGATTTCACAGCATTTTTCAAATGAAAATATGTAATCGGAATTTCTTTCTTCATATAACCAAAATCTTGCACTTCTACAATTTTTCTGAAGTTGACTGAGCTCGTGTTCGAGGCCTTTAGCTTTCAATCTGGCTATTTTGTGGATGTTGTGACCATCTAAGTAGTCCTTTACCGCCCGCAATATTACAGAGACTACTAATTTTCGTTCTGTAACATTATTTGTTTTTCTATCCATTTCTTCCCTCATTTCACTGTTAAACGGTTCGTTCGGATATAATGATTCAAGGCGGGATGACTTTGTGTTGGACAATTTTTAAAGAATTGATGTTCAGATTTTGTCTACTATAGCTATTGATATTATTTCAATTGTTTAATAACAATATAGTAAAAAATTACACATAAATCAAGACTAAACTTTACCTGATTAGCCTAAGCAAAATTGCTTGATGTTACTTAATTAATTTCGCAATCTCTTTAAATTCTGGTGTTCCGGCCTCCTCCAATAGTTCAAATAGGGTCGCTTCCACCGTTGTTAATACCACTCCTGCTTTCGACATACGGTCTAAGGCTGTTTGGTAATCTAATTCCTTTCTGGAGGAAACGGCATCCTTAGGGACATGCACTTGCATGTTTTGGGCTAACAAATCCAACGCGGTCTGCTGAACACACACATGGCATTCAATGCCGGTAACGATCACCTGTTGGATATTATTGTTCTTAAACTGCTGGATCAATTCTTCGTCAGCACAGCAGCTAAAGGTCATTTTCTGAATGGGTGTCTTTCCTTCCAGAGCTTGTAAGATTTTCCTTTCTGTTGGGCCGAGACCCTTAGGATATTGCTCTGTAATGAATATAGGGACGTTTAGTATTTGACAGGCTTTGATTAGTTTTACAATGCTGCTAACCACTGTATCTGCGTGCATCATCATGGCGTTGATCTTTTGTTGTACATCAACAATCAAGAGGGCCGTCTGATTTCTGTTTAAGATATCTGGATGCCGTTTCATACTTACTCCTTTATTTCGCCTAATTTCTTAGGCTGTTTAACCGATGACTGGGACTAAGATTCCAAAACATTTAATTTGTCCCTTCTCCGGCCTTTACATAGCGATCAAACCAATCTAAGCTGCGCTGGAGGACATCTAATTGATGCGCCCGTTCGCGAAGCCCGTGAGGTTCTCGTGGGTAAACCACAAATTCAGTGGGCACACCTTTAATTTTCAGAGCTGTGTATAACTCCCAACCTTGACTCACGGGAACCCGCAAATCCTTTTCGCCATGAACAATCAAAGTGGGTGTGTTGGCATTGTTGACGTGGGCCAGGGGTGAACGGTCCCAGCATAATTCGGGCTCGTCATAGCACCAGAGATCCCAGTGTACCATGGCTTCTTCGTAGGGGATGTCGGTGGTACCCATAAACGAAGGCCAGTTGCTTATGCCAGCGCCCATCACCGCCGCTCTAAAATGCTGACTGTGTTTGGTGGCTGCCCAAGCGGAGAAATAGCCTCCGTAAGACCAGCCACCAATCCCGACTCGGTCCTTATGCGCTAAGCCGATTTCCGCTAAATGATCAATTCCGTCTAATACATCGTCGAATTCTTTCCCGGCCATATCTTTATGGTCGGCCTTAGCATATTCCACCCCACGCCCTGTGCTGGCGCGATAGTTAGGCATAAATACCACATAACCGCGGGCCGCTAAAAGCTGGCTCCAGCGGGAATACCAGGTATTCCAGATATTCACATAAGCTGACTCCGGCCCACCATGAATCTGCACGATGAGGGGGTATCGTTTGCCTGGTTCATAATTGAGAGGTTTCATCAGCAATCCAGTGATTTCCAAACCATCTTTGGCTTTCCACCGGATTTCCTCTTGTGAAGCAAGCTCAATATTTTCTAACTCCGGATTGTTAAAGGTTAGACGGGTCACTTTTCCTTTTTTGGTAGTTCCCCAATATACTTCAAGGGGGTGCTGGTTGGTACTTCTGGCACAAGCAAATCTTTTTCTGTCCTTGGAAAAGGATGCGTATGAAAAGCCGGTATTACCTTGAATTATTTTTGTAACCGGGCCGCCTTCAACTGCAATGGAATTGAACGTGTAACTGGTGGCTTCCACTGCCGTGAAAGCAATCGTGTCGTTATCTAACCAATCCACCCATGCAGGTGTGCCTTCAAATCCTTCTAATATGTTTGCGGCTTCACCGCCAGATGAGGAGACCACAAATAAGCCTCCCAAAGAGGGGTCGCTTTTATCTACTCCACCAAGAAAAGCGATCGATTTACCGTCTGGAGACCAGGCCATTTTGCCTAGTTTTCCCTCGGTGGTGGTCAGCGGCTTTAATTCAGCCCCCGCAACTGGGACGGTGTATAATTTTTTGAACATGTAAGAATCGTCGGTCTTGGGGGTTTCGCTTGCTTGAAGCACTAACCGTTGGCTGTCTGGTGACCACTCAAAGTCCCAAACACTCATGGCGCCTTTCACAACTTCATGGGTTTCACCGCTTGCCACTTCGGTGGCCCAAAGCCGATGGTGCTTATAGGTTTGATCCACTACATTCCAATCTCGACCCTCCTTCTTAGCCTTTTTTTCTTCTTCGGTTTTCGCTTCGGTGGCGGTGTAAGCAATCCATTTTCCATTTGGTGACCAGCGAAATCTCCGAACCGAACTCTGCGAATGCGTGATCTGCTTCGCTTCGCCACCAGCCAGAGGAATGACATACACCTGTGTGTTTTCGTCGTACGCTTTCCTTTTAGAAAGAAACGCAATTTTCTTTCCATCTGGAGACCAAGCCGGGGAGGAAGCGCTCAACGGTTGGTAGGTGTACTGCCGACTTTCTCCATTAGTTGAAACCACCCAAAGTTCAGAATACCTACCGCCGGGTTTATCCTCTGGCGCCCTGGCGAAGTATAGGATATAAGCAATATTTGAGCCAGTAGGATCCATGGTCACACTCGAGACGAATCTAAGGTCTACGACCATTTCCGGAGTAATGACTTGGGACTCGTCTCCCGCAAAGGCCAAAAGATGAGCCGTACAGATTAAGGTCAATAAAACCACAAATCCGAGCAAATTTTTTTTAGTCATTTTTGCCTCCTGTTTTTTTGATGAATAGACCAAATCTGTAAACTACCTCTAAACGTAAGATTACAGACCAATCAGTTCGTTCCTCCTCCTTTAACATACTTGTCAAACCAATCCACAACCCGATTTAAGTAGTCTAGTTTGTGAGTTTGTTCCCGCAGTCCGTGCGGCTCGCGTGGATAAATGACAAATTCTGTTGGAACGCCCAGTTGTTTTAGACCGCGGTACAATTCCCAAGCCTGCCCTAAAGGAACTCGTTTGTCTTTTGCACCATGGCCAATGAGTGTGGGTGTCTTGGCATTGCTTATTTGGGCCACGGGTGACCGGTGCCAGACCAAATCTGGTTTCTCCCACCAGAAAGAAGTCCAATGAACCAGAGCATTTTCGTAAGGAATATCAGAGGTGCCGGATTTGGAAATCCAGTTGGTTACGCCCGCAAAAACCACTGCCGCTTTAAAGCGTCCACTGTGACGTGTGGCTGCCCAGGCAGAAAGATAGCCTCCGTAAGAGCCACCGCCAATTCCTACGCGCTTCGGATCAATGATACCTTGTTCGGCCAAGTAATCAATCCCAGCCAGCACATCTTCAAATTCCTTGCCTCCGTGGTCGTCCTGGTCCGCCTTTGAGTAGGCTACACCTCTGCCAGTACTACCACGATAATTTGGCATGAGAAAGACATACCCCTTGGCCGCCATGAGTTGAGCCCACCGGTTGTAGGAAGTTTGCCAACCATCCAGATAAGCTGACTCCGGCCCACCGTGAACCTGTACGATGAGTGGATATTTACGACCAGCCTGGTAATCAAGTGGTTTCCATAAAACACCTTGAATTTCCAAATCATCGGCGCTTTTCCAAGTGATGGTCTCTTGTTCTGCTAACCGGATATTTTTCAACATGGGATTGCTATCGGTTAGCCAACGAAGAGTTTTACCCCTTGTCGTTCCGAATAAAACTTCATTGGGATGCATAGCCGTGTTGGCGGCACTGGCAAAGACCTTTCTGTCTTTTGATAAACTAAAGGAATAGAATATTGCGGCTTTGGATACGACTTTTTCGATTTTGTTATTTTTTAGTGAGAGTAAATTCAGGGTCGTTTTCGTGCCTTCGATAGCTGAGAAGACAAGGGTGGAAGGATCGAGCCATTGCACATGCGTGGCAGTGCCCTGGAAATTTGATGTTAGATTTTTGGCCTTGCCGCCAGTAGCAGGTGCTAAAAATACACTGCCATTAGTCGGGTCGTGAATGTCCACAGCGCTTAAAAATGCGATGGATTTGCCGTCAGGAGACCAGGCCATATTGCCAAGTTTACCTTCAGTAGAACAAAGAAGCGTTGGCGAACCTCCTTCGACCGAAATTGTGTAAATCTTTTTGAACATGTAAGAATCGTCGGTCTTTGGAGTTGCAGTGGCCTGAAACACTAACTCCTTACTATCGGGCGACCAGGCAAAACTCCAAACCGAAAGCTCGGCTTCGGTAATTTTGTGGGACTCCCTGGTAGCCACATTCAGCGCCCACAGGCGTCGATGCTTGTAATTCTGGTCCGCCACTTTCCAATCCCGGCCAGCCTTTTCAGCCGATTTTTCTTCTTTGGTTTTGGGGTCGGTGGCTATATAGGCGATCCATTCGCCGTCGGGCGACCACTGGAATTGTTGGATGGAAGATTCAGCATGGCTCAACAGTTTTGCTTCGCCGCCGTCTTTCGGTATGATGTATATTTCCCGGTCTTGGTCGTACTCTTTGCGCCTGGAGAGAAAGGCGATGCTCTTACCATCCGGTGACCAGTGAGGCGAGGAGATACTCACTGGTGCAAAAGTAAACTGGATAGGTTCGCCGCCCTTGGTAGAAACCACCCAAAGTTCGGAATAGTCACTGCCGGGTTGGTCTTCTTTACTGCGTGGCACTCTCAGCGTATAAGCAACATAATCGCCATTGGGAGCCAGTGCTACTTGACTCACCTGTTTGAGGGAAACTACTATTTCTGGGGTGAATACCTGGGTTTCTTTCTGCGCCCATAAGAGTGCCCACCAGAACAATAGTACAAATATGAATGCCGTTCTTAGCAAAGATTTTTTATACATAGTCTTGCTCCATTGGTTTCAATTACGACCCTCATTTTGGGGATGCTCTAACATCTTTACATTTTGTTAGTAGGTTCGCTTTTGAGTCATTTCCAGGGCTACAGTTTACTCACTAATTCCAAAAAATAAAAAGGTGGGAAAAGGTTCCCACCGTTCAGATATTTATGAGACTTTTATGTTAAAAGGGTTTTTGATTGACAAGTTCTACTCTCTAAAGTTGTAGCTTTTATAGTAAGGATAATTCAATAGCAAGCCCAATTGTAAGTACTCAAATCTAATAAATTTAGCAATTAAATGCAAGAGAAATTTAGCCAAAATGCGGCTTTGATTTGTAACCACTGTGAATATGATTTACAACTATTTCGAAAAAATGGTCTTTAACTCTTCCGACTTCAAAAATGCTTGCTCCCCTTTCTCTTTGTCTCCGGAGTTGATATAAGCGACGCCTAAATTACGCCACAAGTTGGGATGGTTTGGCTGTATTTCCAAAGCCCTTTCCAAATAAGGGATAGCCTTTTGGTAATTTAAGATGGCGTTATTTTTTATATGTTGGATTTTCTCGGCTGAGTGAGTGTTACTATTAAAATTCACGGGTTTTAATTTTTGCCGTTCACGCTCAGCTATACTCAAGTATGCATTGCCAATGTTCGAAATCGCCCCAAAGTCATCAGGGCTGAGGTCTAATACCTGCTGAAAAAGTTGTATGGCGTGTTTATAATTTCTTAATTTGTACTGATGAGCGCCAAACAAGAAAACTAATTCTTTGTCTAACGGATACGCTTCCGCTGCCTGCTGATACAATTTTGTCGCCTCGCTTGGTTGGCCTAAAGAATCATAAGAGAGGGCCAAATTCAGGAGAGCGTCTCGATTTTGAGGCTCTATTTCCAGAACTTTGTTTAAAAATGGCACCACTTTTTCAAATTTTTGCTGTTGATAGTACAGACTACTAACAGCAAGCAACAGTTCTACATCGTTGGGCCTTTTCTCTAATAATTTGTTATAGACGGATATGGCTTTTTCAAATTCGTTTGTTTTTTGGTAAATGAAAGCCAGTTTCTTGTGAGCTTCATATTTGCTCGGGTTAATAATTATCGCAGATACGATTAATGCTTCAGCCTTTTGAAATTTCTCATTATCGGCGGCTTTGATGCCAGCGTTATAATTTCCAATCCAATGCCACTCGCGCTCTGCGGCTATTTCTTGTTCAAAGTTATTAGAGATTTTTAATGATGTGATGAATTCTTTATTCATTTCTTTGTAGAGACCTTTTTTCCCATAGGCCTGGCCTAGTAAAAAATGGGCTTCAGCATTATTGGGATAGGCCTCCACGGCCGACTCTAACTCTCCTATGGCTTTGTCCCAATTATTATTTTGAATATGGATCTTGGCCGAAGTAACCTCTTTTGGCTGGCAGCCTACTAAATTGAGAATGAATGGCATGAATAAAATCCAATGCGTTAGATTAAATCCTTTCATGGCATCATTTCGTCCTGAAATCATCATAATGTGTATCCCATTTATTTTGTGTATTTTGTTAAATTTAGTTCAAAAGGTGGCTCAATGACGCCTTCCTCGGTAATTATGGCTGTGATTAATTCATGGGGCGTAATGTCAAACGCAGGACTGTAAACCTTGGTACCTTCGGGGGCTGTTCTTTTGCCAAATCCTTCGGTTACCTCTTCTGCAGCTCTTTCTTCGATAGGAATTTCAGAGCCGTCTTTGATATTAAAATCTATGGTTGAGAAGGGAGCGGCTACGTAAAAAGGAACGGCATGCTTTTCCGCCAGCACGGCGAGATTGTAGGTTCCTATCTTATTAGCTGTGTCTCCATTGCGGGCAATTCGATCCGCGCCAACAATGACACAATTGATCTTATTTTGCTGCATCACAAACGCGGCGGTGTTATCGCAAATCAGAGTTACATCGATGCCCTCGTTCATAAGCTCCCAAACATTCAAGCGGGAGCCTTGAAGCAGCGGACGGGTTTCGTCAGCAAATACGCTCACCTTTTTGCCTTGTCTGTGTGCTGCAAAGACCACTCCTAGCGCGGTGCCAAAATCAGCCGTTGCCAGAGCCCCGGTGTTGCAGTGGGTCAAAACCGTAGAGCCGTCTTTGATGAGTTTGGCTCCATGCTTGCCAATTCTGCGGCAGATTTCTCGGTCCTCTTCCCAGATAGTTAGCGCCTCGCTCCGCAGCCGGTCTTTAATTTCAGTCACCGATTTGTCTGCGTGTTGCTCGGCTATAATTTTCATTCGTTTGATAGCCCACGATAAGTTAACCGCGGTCGGCCGGGTGGCGTTTAAGTAATCAGAGACCTGAGTTAGCTTCTCAAAAAACCGAGCCTTATCTTCAGTTTGAAAATTTTGTATTCCCAATACAATACCAAAAGCGCCGGCAATACCAATAGCAGGTGCCCCGCGAACTCTTAGCGACCTGATTGCTTCCCCCAGTTCCTCCACATGGTCAATTTCCAAATGAACCAATTGTTCTGGAAGCCTTGTTTGGTCTATCAGTCGAACTTTTCCATTGACCCACTCTATTGTGGTGACCGGCATAATCCCCTCCTAATGTAATCACAGTTTTGCCATTCCGAGTCATTAAGTCATTCAAGCCATTTGCCTTCGGCGTCATTATTGAGAAGTGCGAAACTACTTTTTCGATTTCCATTTTTCATTTTGCAATTTGCCATTGCGGTTCCGCCGCGCCAGGTATTAAGATTAACTTAATGATGTCAACTCCAAAAGACCAACAGTAGTTTCAAAAAACTTAAAACAAAAATTAAGGATTTTGAAGAAGAAAAACAAGAAGATTGCAAAGCAGAAAATGGTTTTTTAGGATTTGATAAGTACTTTACTAACCGTAGAGAAACCGAAAAAGCGTAAAGGCCACCACTGGCATCAATGGGTGCTTGCTATCGAATAGCCTCGTACACTTTCAAGTTTTTGTAATCCTTTCCCACAATTACCGTAACGTTCAACAGCAAAGAATCATTTAACTGAGGGACCACCTGTTTTTCATTCACGCCGAGCACCTTGGCAACTTTTTTTGCATAAATTCCGTTGAGTGAAACCCGGTCTAAAACCAAGGTATGTTCTACATCAAAATTTTTATAATTATCAATATTAACTACGTCAAATTTATTCTTGCGTAGGTATTGGGTGATTTCATTGGCCAGCCCTTGAACTCCACAGGCGTTTAGAACCTCGACTGTTATGATTTGATTCTTAGGTACATTAGGCGCATTCATTGAAACGGTATTTTCATTTGGAGAGGCAAAGTATTCGGATAAGAGGGAAGCGATAAGAGCGACGTTTATTAACGCGAGGAACCAGATTGTGCCTGTCAAAAAGCGCTCTTTTAGGCTCTTGTATTTAGGAGATTTAGAAACACGTTGCGATCTTGCTCTTGGCCGTTTGTCTTGACGCCGTATGCGTCGTCGTTTTACCATCCTCCTCCTCAAAAGATGGCCGAGTTGAATGAAACCCGACCATTGATTTGATTTTGTGTATTATTCAGAATCGTGTCGTTATTTCTGGTCTTCTTCTTTTTCCCACCAAGCTCGGGTATTATAAAAACGATTATGATAATAAGGCGAGTAAGTGGCACCGGGACTTTGACTGAATTCAAATTGTACTTTGAAACTATCTGAGGGTTTAAATTCAAATCCGGCCCCGGACAAAAACAGTTTACTCTCAAAAGGACTTTTTTGCCCAAATCCACCAAAAGGCTGATTGAGAAAACCAATTTGCAAATACATCGTAAGAGGATTGGAGAGTTGGTATTTCATGGTGTTCAAATAGAGACCTTGGCTGAAGCTGTGACCACCGAAGGAAGTGAAAGACAAGGTGTAACTATGGCTCATAGAAAACTTGTTGGGGTTCAATCCGATGAGCCCAACAATGGATTGCAGTCTCGTGGGATATGTTAAAGCTTTTGCCATGTCCACCTTTTCTTGTTTTTTGAGTTGGGCAAAAATTAATGAAGGCAATATAAGAGTAAACAAGATTGCAAAGGATAATCTATTTCTAAGCATGTCGTCCACCTCCTAAAGTTTTGACAACTTATTTTTATATTGCAACTTGAAAAGAATCAGATTTGTTCCCCACAAGCAATATTTAATAAATATATTCTTCAAAATCAACTGATTTTTTCAGAATTTACTATCATATTATCAATCAGCCTAGTCTGGCCAATATTAACAGCCATAACTATTAAGACTTTATTCTCTATAGTTGAGACCGCTGCCATGGTATCTGAGTTAACAATAGCTATGTAATCAATTCTTGCTGAAGGCACCTTTGTAATCATAACTTCCATCTCTTCAATAATTTTTTTTGGGTTTGTTTCTCCGGCTTCAATGCGTTCCTTGGCCTTATTTAAAGCCTGATAAAGAATGGTAGCGTCGCGCCGTTCTTTTGGTGAAAGATACGAATTTCGTGAGCTCATCGCCAGACCGTCTGGTTCGCGAATAACCGGGCCTACTAAAATATCAATATCAAAATTTAAGTCCTTGACCATTCTCTTTATGACCACGGCCTGTTGGGCGTCTTTTTGCCCGAAGACGGCAAAGTGGGGCTGAACAATAATAAACAACTTTGCCACGATTGTGGCCACGCCACGAAAAAAACCCGGGCGTGATGAGCCCTCAAGAACGTCCCCAATGTCTTCAACGGTTACGTATGTATGATAATCTGCTGGATACATATCTTCTGAAGTAGGGTAGAAAAGTATGTCACATCCCAATTCTTGTAGTAACATCTCGTCATGCTCAAAATCTCTGGGATAGGTATCGAAGTCTTCTTCGGGCCGAAATTGCGTCGGGTTGACAAAAATGCTTACCACTAAGATGTCGCATTTCTCCTTAGCTATGCGCATTAAACTGAGATGCCCATCATGGAGATATCCCATGGTAGGTACAAATCCAATAGTTTTTCCTTGAGACCGCAAGCGTTTGGCCTCAGCTTGCATTTCTTTTGGTGATTTGATTATTTTCAAGTTGGATGGTTCTCCTTAATTAACACATGGCTGGAGTTGCGTCTATATCATAGCGCGCTAAAGCGCAGGTGAATAGTGAAAAGTAAATAGTGAATAGTCCCAACCCAACTACTTTTTATGAGATTACTAAAACTTTTGCAAAAACAACGAAGATTTAACTCTCAACAGACTAGCGCGGCCAAACCACAAATTACAACTTTGAATGACCAGATAACAAATAAATTTCAAATTCAAAATACCAAAATAAGTCTCACAAAAAATAGATACTGACTTTTGAAGAACAATAGATGTTTTTGTTGCTAAAACTTTCAGTCTGGGGATTTTTTGTTTATGATCTTCATAAGAAAACTTCACTGAAGGTCGGGTTTGAGAGTCCATTTAAGCGATTATCATTTAGGTTACTCGTAATACACTAGCACGGCGAGACCCGAAGTAAAGCCAAAACAAATATCACTAACTCCAAAGCCCAACCGGAAAAAGCGTAGAGAGTGAAGCGTGAAGCGGAAAAGCGTGTAAAATCGCTCTACGCTTCACTCTCTACGCTCGACCAGGCTTGGGATTTTATCAATGATTTTCTTGCACCATGAAGAACGGTCTGATTGGTAATACTATAACAAGCTCGAGACTTCTTCAGTAAACGTGAGTACCACATCGATGCGTCGATTTTGAGCTCTTCCCTGTCGAGTCTCGTTACTGGCAATGGGTCTGCTTTCCCCGTAGCCCACTGCGGTCACCCGGCTTTCATCCAACCCCATATTGGCCAATAGATATTTTTTAACTGCCATGGCCCGTTCGTATGAGAGGTTCTCATTATATCTATCGTCCCCTATGGAGTCTGTGTGCCCTTCAATGGTGAGCGAAGCGTTGGGAAATTTTCGAATGGCTCGCTGGACCGTGGCCAATAGACTAAAGTACTCAGGCTCAATGACGGATTTCCCTGACGGAAAAGTTAGACCTATCAAACGAAGGATTAGGTCATTCCCTTTTCGCAATACAAAAGCCTGGTCGGGTCTAAACATCTGTTCCACTGACTTAATTTGTTCTTCCCGTCGCCTTTTCATTTCCAGCTTCAGCCGTTTTTCCTGAAGTTCAGCCTGTAGTCCTTGTTCTTTTTCTCTGTATTTTTGTAACTCATTGTTGAGGTGCTGGATTTCATTATTTTTGTCTTCTACTTCTTTCAGGAGGTCTCTTTTCTCTTTTTGGAGGTTTTGTGTTATCGTATAAATATTCTTCAAAGGTTTATCCAGTCCTTCATCAAACGTCGGAGTAAATCCTAGCTCTTTAGCGATGTCCTCGATAATAATTTCTCGGTCAAGAATAAAATTTTCCCACTCTTTCTCATTTTCCTTGAGTCGTTTAATTTGACGAGTAAGAAAGATAGCATGTTTAGCCTCATTTTCAGCGGCTTCAGCTTTTTCTTGGGCGCTGGTTTCTGATCGCCGATCGCTGTTCAAAATGGTTTCAGCCTCATTTAGCAGCTTTTGTGCGTTAGCGTAAGTTATGGGCGTGTATTTATGTGCCTCTACTTTCTTGGCCTCTTTCATCAGATTTCGCACGGTTCCAATTATACTCACTTTTATTGCTAGTAACTCGGCCTGCCGATATTTTTTATCAATTTGCGGCACCTTCTTTTTTGCGTTCTTTATGTCACCTCTTTCCAATTTCTTGGTAGCTGAAATAAACTCATTTTCTGCCTGTTCATAAGCATCTGGTGCATATTCAGGAGCATTAGCATTTAAAGCATCTTCCCGGCACTTCAAGGTGGATGCGAAAGTAATCTTACCCAATTTCGCTATCTCGATGGCTTTGTCTAAGCTTTGTCGAACTTCAGCTAATTTTGCTTCAATATCTTTTAATCGCTTCCCGGCTTTGAAATTTTTTAGTGCTTGATTGTATTTATTCGTGGCGTGGTTGAAGTGTGTCGGAGAAAGAATATTTGCTTGCTCAGACTGGGCTTGAATAAATATCTTATCTGTTTCACCGAACAGGGATTGTCGAAGCTCGTCGGGAATTTGGGCGAGCAGATTTACCGAGATCATAATTATTAAGAACATCATGCCAAGGCAATATCCGATTCTGTTTGTTTGAGTATGGCCTGTCATTGTACACACCTCGCCTTATTTGATACTAAGAAAGTGGAGTGAACGATAAGTCCCACATTACTTAATAGTTATTGTAAAGATTTTTTTTGGTTTTGTCAAGTAGAAAATGGAGTACGTTGAATGATAGACATCTCTAGAAGTTTTCATTGCTTAACAGATATCGACAAAATTCGAACTTCCTTTAAGATAGTCTCCCATTCTGGGACTTGTCAAAAGAAATCAACCCTAGCGCAATCAATATGATAGTTGCACCCAATGCTTCTATTGTTTCAAACAATTCGCCTAAAATAGGATAAGCAATAAAGATAGTGAAAATAGGTTCAGTCAGCAACAAAGCCGCTGAGACCGTAGCACTGATTCCCTTTAATCCTTTTGCCCAAAATAAGAATGGCAACACGGTACAAAAAACAACCAAATAGGTTAAGATTCCTCCATTCCTAACACTGACAGCTTCTGGCCAGTTCCCCCAAATCAAGGCCGGTAACATCAATAACATAGAAGAAAAAAATAGGATCGTAGCAGTTAGGGGGGCAAAATGAATTATTTTATTGGTTAGCAGCTTTTTTGTTAGCACAGTATATAAGGCCCAGAAAAATCCGCTGATTACAACCAACAATCCTCCCAACGTGGAATAGTGGGTAAGTAAATGGAATTTCCCGTTTGTAGATAGCAGTAGCATACCCACGATGGCTAAGACCAGCCCAAAAAGTTTTGCTTTATTGAAGTGTTCATTCAATATAAAAAAAGACAAGAGTGCGGTGAAAACGATGGATAAATTAACATAAAATGCAGCAGCGCTAGCCGTAGTGAATTGCATGCCAATAAACTGACATAAATAGGCCGCGGCATTCGTAACACCCAAAAGCCAAATCTTCTTGTTTGCAAAATACTTCTTCGGATTCCACTTTCGCACAAATATGGGCAGCAACAGAAGCGATGCAAAAAACATTCGCCACTGAACAAACCACAAAGGGTCTATTTGGTCTAAACCTATTTTTATAGCTGTAAATGAGGAACCCCATAGAAGGCTCGCCAGCAAGGTCGAAAGTTCACAACTGTATTTATTGTTTAGATGCTTCATCCTTTGATTATAGAAAAAGTATTAAGCAATGTCGATAATATTTAGTGGAACTTGTAAGCAACTAGAACTGTGAAACATAGTAGTAAGTGCTGCGCTTCATAAATGATTGTAGGGTTATCGTACTGGGATTCATTGGATTCGTTGTTTAATTGCTACTTTGTTCCAAGGTACAGTCCTTAAATTTTCTTCAGTAAGATTTTTCCCTTGACTTTGGCTATATTTTCATTTAATTTAGAATTTCCTGCACAACAATCAAGAGGTTATGCATCATGGACGAAGAAGTGTTAAAAGAGCGTATTCAAGAGCGAGGGAATATTCCGGGACATATTGCTATTATTATGGATGGTAATGGTCGGTGGGCACGCAAAAAGCAGTTGCCCCGGGTCGAGGGTCATCGAGAGGGCGTCAATTCAGTCCGCGAAGTGGTCAAAGCGTGCGGAGAATTGAAAGTCAAATATTTGACCCTCTATACCTTTTCCACCGAAAACTGGAATAGACCGCGTAGTGAAGTCTCTGCGCTAATGCGGTTACTACTTAAGACTATCCATAGCGAGGTGGATGAGCTGAGTAAAAACAATGTGCGATTAATGACCATTGGTAAGCTGGAAGACTTACCCCGTTCGGCTCGGCTTGGTGTGTTGAAAGCGATTGACACTTTAAAAAATAATACAGGCCTGACTGTAAATTTAGCACTCAGCTACAGTAGCAGAAAGGAAATAGTTGAGGCGGTTCGGTCTGTGGCTCGGAATGTTCAGGCTGGAAAGATTCAGGCCGACGATGTGAACGAAGAGCTTTTTTCCAAACATCTTTACACTGCTTCAATACCAGACCCTGACTTACTGATCAGAACTAGCGGCGAATTAAGGCTTAGCAATTTTTTGCTTTGGCAATTGGCTTACACCGAGATCTATGTGACGGACGTTCTCTGGCCTGATTTTCGCCGGAAAGAATTTTTGCAAGCAATTGAAGCCTATCAAAAGAGAGAGCGTCGATTTGGTTTGGTTAGCGAACAAATTCAACCTCACCCAACAGTTTTAGAGTCGGCATAGTAGACAAGGTTCTTCAGTATGAATTTGAGAGAAGTTTTCTGCTGAAACAAAATCGATCTGGAAAGTTCAAGAGTTTATGATTCGGAAAGCATTTTTGACAGCCATCCTATCGATCGTATTTCTTGCTGTGATGGTGTTCTATGGATGGAAATTATTTAAGGTAAATGAAGGAATCAAGAAGTTTGTAATTTCCAAATTAAGGTCTGCCATTGGTGAGCAGTGTACCATTGAGCGATTAAGGTTCGGGTTGGGCACAGTAGATTTGGAAGGAGTAGAACTGGCGTTTCAAGATTCCCCTTATGAAGTATGGATCGAAGCCCTGCGATTTGGTTACAGTATTGGCAGCTTGCTTAAGGGAGAAGTCAATCTTGAAAAGACTGCCGAAGAAATAACCCTCTATAAACCTCGTTTAACCTTGCTATATAATCCCAAGAAATATCCTGGACCAAACGTGGACCTTTCTTTAGAATTATCTAATGATGCTGAGAAGGGTTACAAGACCATTATTAAAGAATATGATTTTATCAAAAGGATTACCATTTCTGAAGGTGAAATTGTACTCTTAGATTCAGTCTCATCGAAGGAAACACGCGTTGCCAAGCAAATTAATGGATGGGCTTACACGGACGATAAAAGCCGGGTTTGGCTGAGATTAGCGGGGCACATATTTGAAACAGAAGAATATAATATGGTTCTGTACGGACAGCTCGATTTGAATCAAGGCGGTTTGGATATTATCAACGTGGACCTCCATGACTACAAAATAGGGAATGAAATACCATTCCTGTTGCCAAATTATTTCGAGGTCTTAGATGGTGTAATGAATGGGCACATAACTCTAACCGAACGACTTCGACCAAACCGAGGCTTTGACATAGCCGGCACCGTCAGCTTACGAGATGGGCGCTTGAAACTCGTGTCAGAGAATCTTTATATTGAAGATATTTACTTAGATGCTGAACTAAAAAACTGGAATTTAGAAATTAATAGAGCTTTTCAAACCATAAATGGTTCACCTACCGAACTGGAAGGAAAGATTAGAAATTTCTTAGAGCCTGAATTTGACCTCCATTTAACCTCTAAGCACATGGATGTTGAAAAGTTTCTGTCACAATTCCTTTCGGAAAAAGTCCTACCATTCAAAGGTATTACAACTGTTGATGTGACCATTTCTGATGCCATATCCAGTCCTATAATTCAAGGACGCATCAAATCGGACAGTCTGGGTTTCTTTAACCAATACCTAAGAGATTTGGAGGTAGATTTAGACTTCAAAGGATTTTCTCTTAATTTTCAAGACATCTCGGGATACCTGCAAGGTGCTTCCCTTTCAGGAAAAGGAAACGTAAATTTTAACGTTCCAGAAAAGTGGCTTAATTTCAATCTGGCGGGCAGCGGGGATTTTACAGAAGATTTACACTCTCTTGGTCTCACTTCCACTGATCGATGCATTGGGAATTTTGAACTAGAAGTTTTGGGCTCTTTAATGAATCCCGTGAGTAATGGGGAATTTGAACTACATTTTAGCAAGGAAACGTATGAATCTCTTACTTTAGAAGGGACCTTCAGATATAGTCAAGGAAGCTTCAATCTGAACTCCACCTCTAAGAACAATGACTTCCACCTTACAGCATTTGCAGACAGTGTTTTTGCTAATCCATATTTTGATCTTGAAGCCACCAATTTTGAGAACCTATTTGTATTTGTGAATGATCCTAAGGTTGAATTTATTAGAAATCGATATAATTTGAATATGGTTGCGAATGGTGATAAGAATAACTTTAACTTAGTCATTGATGGCTACCGTCGTGATAATTACGAAAAACTATTTCAAATTGTAACGAATAACCAATTGAGCAAAGGTAATAACTTATTAGAAGGGGAAATTGTTCTATTTCCAAATTCTCCTCAAAACATAGAAGGCGATTTTGAGTTAGATGTTTCTAAAGACCACTTTCGTCTTCGCAGATTTGATTTAGGTGATTGGATTCATGGTTCATTTGATTTTACCAATGCCAGTGACTCCCCGTCGCATGGAAAATTGTCAATTTCTGGGTTGAAACTTTCGATGCTGCATTCCCTTTTGGGAACTCGAACCTCAAAATACGACGGGAATGTATACGGCCAAATAGTAATTCGAGGGGACACAGAAAAGCCAGAATATAGTGGAAATCTCTGGTTGTTGGATGCCTTTTGGGAGGATATCGGTCCTCTTAAGGGCGAGTTGACCTTTGTTGCAGACGCTACAAGAATTGAGATCAAGACTCTATCATTAGATAAACTTGAGAAGCCGATTTTGAGAGCTGGGGGGAGCTATGACCTTAAGACCAAAGAAGTGGACGCCGCCATAGCGGGATCGGATGTGAATGTCAGTGAAGTACTAAAGTTATTGACTGGCTCTGAACATATTGCTGAGGGCCAAGCTGTCATACAAATCCGTCTTAAAGGCAAAGCTCCAAAAGTGCCAATTTATGGTGAAATAAAAGTTCATAATGCAAAGATACTCATGTTCGAATTTCACGAAGCAATTCTCGATTTTGGAGATGAAAATCACGAGAACGGCTCTTATTTGTCTACCAGGGCCTTGAACGTTGGAAATGCTGTTCTAAAAAAAGACAATGAATTTGTTCTTCAAGGTACGGCTCAACTCCCCTACAGCGGTGACCATGCCATGAACGTTCAGTTGTCCGGTGACGGTAATTTTCTGTCATTGGTTTCCGATATCGATGACTTTTTCATAGATTCGTCTAGCCAAGGGCATTTGGATTTACATATTACCGGGAATTATTCCAGACCGAAATTTATGGGCAGCCAATTTATTTTTGGTCAGGGTGCTTTAAAGTTGGATGGGGTGGCCAAGAACATAGACAATCTCGAGGGCGAATTTGTCGTTTTGCATGAAGATTATTTTTTGGACATCAAAAGGCTGCAGGGAACGATTCAAGGTGAACCATTTTCCATTTCAAACACAAATAGTCTGGAAAGTATGAATCATGGTGTATATGAACCTCTACGTATAGCGGGAGATGAGTTGAATTTAGGCGCCCTTATTTTAGAAACTTCTCCTAACGGCGTTCCATTGAATATCCCTGGATTGATGGAGAAAGGAGAGCTGGGGTGGTTTTCATTTGTTGGCAGGTCCGCTGGGGAAGCATTTGTTGTAGCAGGTCCATGGGAACGGCCTCTGGTACGCGGTGAGGCGCGCATTAGAAATGCAAATTTAACGTATCCTTTTGAAGGAGGCAGCGATGGAGAGGAGTCATTGGTTGAACATATTATGAACAATTTAAATTGGGATATTCGAGCGGTCTCTGAAAAAGATACCCGATACGTCAAACAATTCCCAACTGCTATTTATGTGAATGTGGAAGTTGATAGGGAGAATAGTGCTCTTGAATTTACTGGTGTTCTAAGAGATTCCACGTTTCGAATTGTAGGCAACGTGGAATCGACAAGAGGAGCATTTGAGTATTTTGATTTGAATTTTCGAGTAGAGAAATTCGGAGCTGAATTTAATCGAAACTCTTTGGACCCCCTGGTTTATGGAAAAGCTTGGACGGTTGTTCGGGATACCTCAAATACACCGAGAGATGTTTATCTGACACTTTATACTGTCGATGATATAACTCATCAAGAAATTGCTACGGGACGATGGGATAGAATTAAAATAAAACTCTCATCGGAGTATCCTTCCTTTGAAGAAACTCAGGGTCAGATAATGGCTGCGTTGGGATACTCTTCGGAAAATTTGGATGAACAAGCGACAAAAGCCTTTGGTTCAAGCACCGACAACTTCATCTTTCGACCCATGATGCGCCCTCTTGAACGTCAACTTGAGCGTACATTAGGACTGGATGTAGTTAGATTTAGCTATGCTATTACCAGAAATTTTCTTGATGCTAATTTCAGTAATGAAGAACTGCGGTCTTCTCTTGAATTTTTGAAGAGCAGTCGAGTAATCTTAGGTAAGTATTTAACGGGTGATCTCTATCTGCTTTATACTGGAGAATTAGAAGCAGGCATTGATTATCAATTTCAGGACAAAGGCGTTGGCTTACACCACATAGTGGGAATCGAGTATCGACTTAATCCTCGCTGGCTCTTGCAAATGGAGTACGACTATAATACTTTACTGGAAACTCATAAAGAGGACAAGAAGATTTGGCTGAGGCATTCTTTCCCGTTTTAGACTTGATTTAATCGAACTTTTTTAGGCCAGGAATGGTTAAAAATTTCGTGACTATTCAGGCTGTCAATCTGGAAGAATCTTTTTTGAATTAACGTCCGAACGAACCTTGTTT
>JBHIAW010000025.1:0-23354 GCA_046758765.1 bacterium | reverse complement strand
AGTAATGCCAGAATATCGATATATTGGAATCAATGTAAGTGGTAAACCCATTCAAGGGGTCCTTTTCAGCCCGGACAGCAAGACGGTTAAGAAAAAAATACAAGAGATTATTCACACCAAAGGCATCCGGGTAGATGCGATTCAAAAGAAATCTACTTTTATTTATAAGGTGCAGAAGGGGCTTGATAAGCCTTATACCGGCGAACAAAAAGCGTTTAGCAAAGAGGAGCTGCGAAACGCCTTAGTCAAGATGGGCTATCGAGTCCACTACATAAGAAAAAAGTGGTTAGATTTTAGTTTTAGAGTGCCTTCAAATGATTTGGTTTTGTTCATACGGATTTGTGCGGACCTGCTGCGAGAAAAATTTCCTTATGATGAAATCTTAACCATGGTAGCGAACGATACTGAAAACAAAAAACTCCGTGAAACCATCCGAGACATTCAAAAAGATTTAAAAGCCGGTGAGGAAGGACACCGAGTGTACGGGAAACACGTAGAAGTGCTGGGAAAATTTACCGCCCACATGTTGGCCGTGGCCTCAACCAGCGGCAACATGGCAGCGATTTATGAAAGTACAGCTAAATTTTTAGAAAGAGAAGCAGAATTCAAGAGGAATTTACGAACTATCTTATACATGCCAACGGTAGTCACTGTGGCAATGATAGCCGCTATGGGATTTTATGTCATGTATATTTTCCCCAAAATGACTGGGCTCTTGGCAAAATACAAAATTGATCTGCCGCCCATGACCAAAGCGACCATAGAATTAAGTCATTTTCTGCAGAATTATTATTTAATCCTGTTAATAGTAATTGCTGTTCCAATTATAATTCTTATACAATGGGCACGAACTGAAAGAGGCCAATATATTATTGACCGAACCTTAATACGGTTACCATTGATTGGTTCTATTCTCCATAAAACCAGTATTGAAATTTTTTCCAGAGTCTTCTATGCCCTCTACAGCAGTTCCGGAGAAAACATCGGCGCCATTAGGATTGCTGCCGAATCGTGTCGAAATAAGTATATTGAAAAGCAAATTGTTGGTCTAGTCATACCTAGAATGTTAAAAGAGGGTAAAAGTTTTGTCGAATGCCTCTTGCGTGCAAATTGTTTCACTATCAATGCTATACGCAGACTTAGATCTGGGGAAGAGTCCGGTACGCTAAGGGAAAGCGCTTTACAACTTGCTAATTATTATGAAAGAGAGACGTCCCACAAGATGAAAAGACTTGTGGACATGATTAACATAATCATTTCTTTTGTCATAACAATATTGATAATCGGATTAACTTTAGTTTCATCAGAAATTGGATTTGTCAGTCCACCTTCACCTTTAATGAGATAACAATGAGTTAGCTATGGAAAATAAGCCTACACTAAGAAGAACCGATATAGAGAGAACTAGCAGAGACAAAGATAACACCATTACATTCACTAAGAGTCTCAGTCGGCTGGCTCAAGCGCTTCTTAACGGGGGTATCATTAATGAGGAGCTGCTGCAAAGGGCGACAGCCATTCAAAGCCGGGAACCACGAAAAGCCAAACGAAAAATTATTGATATCTTAATTAATGATCTGAACGTTGACAGAAATGCTATCTATGGCGAAATTGCTCGATTATATGGATTTCAAACGATCAATTTAAATAAGGAGACAATTGACCGGGATAGAATCGAATTTATTAAGGAAATTATTTACAGCCTACCTGAGTCCTTATATAATCAGCTTCTCAGTAAAAAGATATTGCCGTATAAGTGGCACGATTACAAAAGAGATGTTCTCATACTGGTTACTGCAGACCCCACGGACCAAGAGGTACATGAACTGGCAAAAAACCTTGATATTGCTGACTTCGAAGTTGCTTACGCTCCTTTAGAAGACTTAGAAGCGTTGATTCACGAAGTTTTTTATTCTAATAACGAATTTCTGCAGAAGATATTTGACGAATCTCAGGAAATTGAATTATTCGACGACGAAACCAGTCAGATTGATGAAGAAGCAATAGATAATGAAATAAACAAAAGCCGACTAACAAACTTAATCGAAGGGATGTTGGTTGAGGCGGTTCGAAAGGGAGCCAGCGACATTCATATCCTACCCAAGGAAAACAACGTGACCGATATGTACTTTCGCGTAGACGGCAAACTGCAACCTTGGTATGCTTCAACCGAAATTAAGCCCGAGGCGGTTGCCGCAGTCATCAAAGACCGAGCCGTGAATATCGACCGATTTGATAGATCGATTGCGCAAGACGGGTACATTCAAAGAAAGGTAGATGGCTACTACATTCGATTCCGCGTTTCGGTGATTCCGATAGTTGGCGTCGAATTTGATCGCCGTTTCGAAAGTGTGGTCATTAGAATTTTGGATGACCGCAAAGTGATCACCGACCTCAAAAAACTTGGCTTGCAGCAACAAGCTTTGCAAGACTTCAAAAAATCTATAGAACAGCCACAAGGAATGATAATTCTTACTGGTCCCACGGGCAGTGGAAAAAGTACGACTCTGGTGGCTGCTCTCAGCCATGTTACGGACCCCAGCAAAAATGTCTTAACAGTAGAAGAGCCGGTTGAATATTTAATTAACGGCGCCAGGCAGATAAAGCTTAATCCAAAACTCAATTTTGATCAAGCTCTTCGCTCCATTTTACGCCACGATCCAGATATTGTGATGGTGGGTGAGATTCGAGACCTCAAATCAGCCGAAATTGCCATCTCTTTAGCAAATACCGGGCATCTAACTTTTACGACCCTGCATACTAATGATGCGCCAAGTGCCATCTCTCGGCTTTATATGTTGGGGGTCGAACCATTTCTCATTGCTAACGCCATAAATATCGTCATGGCTCAGCGGCTGGTTAGAAAACTTTGCCCAGACTGCAAACAACCTGAAGATAATCCAAACCCAGAATCCCTGTTGAGATTAGAGTTTACCAAGGCAGAAATTGCCAAAACAACCTTTTACAATCCAGTTGGCTGTAAGAACTGCTTCGAAGGATATAAAGGCAGAATAGCCATCAGTGAAGCTCTGCTTTTTAATAAGGAAATTCGACATGAAATATTAAGAGCTAAAGGTGAAATTAATGAAGAAGCCTTAAGGCACATGGCCGAAGAAAATGGCATGATGTCTCTAAGAGAATCTGGTAAGGAAAGAATACAACAAGGGCTGACTACCATGCAAGAAGTTGTGGCAGCAACGGTTGAACAGTAAGGAAGGGTTACTAATGTCTTGTAAGGCTTTCGAGCAAGGAATTAAGGGGTAAGCTATACTGAAATCTTAGAGCGCTAAAGCGCAGGTGAATAGTGAAAAGTAAATAGTGAATAGTCCCAAACCAACTACTTTATTAGCTCATGAATGTAACAAAGTCCAATGGATTTTCAGACTAGCAGAAAAATCTTAAACAAACTTTCGAAAGAAATTAAGCCTCATTTAATTGGTGAGGCTCGTTGGATTTTTATCCACAATTTACTCGAAGACCAGCCCGACGAGATCAATATTGCACTAAAAAATCATTTCGATGCTTTTCTAAAAAGAATGAAAGAATTAGAGGCATCAGATATTGATTTAGGAGGCCCGGGGTGCAGAAGGCAGATTTGGTATCGAATTTCTGGCAATAAACAACCCGATTCGGTATTAAAAGAGTACAGCATCGACGAAACCGACCTCTTAATCAGTAACATACTCACCAAATCCGAACGGAAGAAACTCTATGAGCAGCGTAATCTGGACTTTTCTTATAGAATTTATGACAAAGAAAAGGATATTTGGACTCGATTTCGTGCAACCGTCTATTTTGATCTGCTGCATTTGACTTTGAACATGCGTCGCATAAATGACCAGATCATACCCTTTACCGAACTTGGATTTCACGAAGAAGTAGCAAAAGTACTGAGCTTAAAGTATCAAAAATCTGGCTTGATTTTGGTTACAGGCATAACTGGTTCGGGAAAAAGTACTACCTTGGACTCCATCATTGATGCCAACAACAAGACCATGGAGTCCCACATTGTCATCATATCGGACCCGATTGAATATGTCCACCAACCTATCAAATCTATTGTAAAACATAGAGAACTTGGCCGCGACGTCCATTCATTTAAAGAAGGCACCATCCAAGCCTTGCGTCAGGATCCAGATATTATCATTATTGGAGAGATGCGGGATGCGGACACCATTATGACAGTGTTAGAGGTGGTTGACAGTGGGCACAAAGTTTTTTCAACCCTGCATACATCGTCTGCGGTCGAGAGTATTGACCGCATTCTCGGAGAAATACGACCCGAAGAGCAAAATCGTATCCGGTCAAGATTAGCGGATGTGTTAGCCTGTGTTATTTCACAAAAATTAGTCCCGAGCCATGACGGCAAACGAGTGCTGGCTAAAGAGGTCATGCTGAGCAACTCATCCATTAAGACAGCTATCAGAAATAGCAATACGGGAGAGATTTATCAAATTATTCATCAGTCCAATGAACAGGGTATGACTACCATGGAACAGGATTTAGCAAGACTGTACTCTGACAACATCATATCATATTTCGAAGCTTACATCAACGCTAATAATAAGAAGAGATTCGAAGAATTAGTAAAATACGCCTATTAAACATGAAGCCAAAACTCGCTATTGGAATTGCAATTAATGGAAATGAGGTTAGAGCGGCCTGTCTCACACTCGTTCGGGGCAAGGCGTGCATCATGGCGTTAGAATCCACCACTCTTGTGTCACCGTTAGAAAATTCCAAACAACGAGAAAAAAGTCAAGAACTAGTCTCACATGAGTTAGAAAAGGCGTTTAACATCGATGATCCCTTGACAAAGAAAGATAAATCAGAGGAAGATACTTCTGAGAGTTCGAGCGAAGAGAACAACGTAAGTATTCTTTATTCGTTAATTGATAAATTCAATGACTACAAAACAAATGTCGCGATTAATACACCCGTGCTGACGGTGAAGTATGATCAAGTAAATATGGAAAATGTTGCTACGGACAAAACTTTGAAAAAAAAGATTAAACAGCAAATTGACATCTGGGGAAACGAAGATGTTTCGCGGCGTGCTAATTACTTGAAGATCAGCAGTGATAAACTTCTTAAAATAGATTATGAATACCATCCTCCAATTGTAGACCTGATTGAAGAAGTCAACCAGTTCCGGGCTGGTCATTTGAATTTAGCGCTAATGGATACCAATGAGTTGGCCTTGGCTGACCTGGTTAAAGAGATTTACAAGCTGAAAAAACAAGATATTACTGCCATCATTTATATCGAGCAAGATTTTTCACGTGTCATATTTCTAAAAGGCCAATCAATTTATCACATTACGCCTATTATTCACAAAGGAAGCATGTCCAAGGACATTTTGGACGTAATTTACAGAAAAGTGATTTACGCTCAAGATCAACATTTCATTCCGGAGTTAAACAACATATTCTTGGCTTCCCACTGCTCAAAGTTGAAGGCAAAACGATATTTCAGACAAAAGTTTCCTTATGCCATGACGGGTTATATAAATTCCAAGAAGATCTTATCACAATTACGGTTTAGAGATCGTGGACTTTTATTTTCACGTTATGCCATCGCCATAGCTTTGGCATGGAAAGCGCTACAAAAAAGAGTCGTCGCGTCTAAGAACACAAACTTTTTACCTGATTATCTTTTAGAGCGGCAAAAAATACCTAAATTGGCTTTTCACGGTTATATCCTATTATTGCTGCTCGGGACGTCCGCATTTGTTTTTACTTCGATGCTGATCACTAAAAATGTGCAAATTAGAAAGGTAGTACAAAAAAACAATCTCATTAAGTCGCAACTTGAGAACAATCAATCTTTAGCAGATAAGGTTAAGTATTTTACTAATCAAATTGATGGATTCCAGAGAAAAATTGCTTTAGTAGATAGCTTTAGCCAAGGTTATGACGAAACCATCCAATTTCTCAATAAGCTTAATCAAAGCCTTCATAAAACAGGCGATATCTGGATAACCCAATTAGACAAACAAGGCCATCGGGTGGATATTAAAGGCATATCCAAGCGCCGTGAGAAAATACCAAATCTTTCCGCTACTCTGAGTGGCGCAAGCTTGAAAAAGGTAACCAGAGCTAAAATTTATGACACCAAAGTTTTCAATTTTCAAATGGAAAAGAAAATTGATGATGGTGATAAAACTCAAAATTGACATATGAGTAAACTGCAAAAAGGGTTAAGCTGTCACCCTGAACATAGTCGAAGGGTCTCTAACTTCTTTGAAAATAAGAGATTTAGTGCTTCACTTAGAATGACAGAAACCTCTAAAGCGCCTTTTTGCACTTTACTTAAATCTAAATCGAGCGATTCTCTGCGATGTCATTCCGAAGCAATCTTCCCACTTTGGTGTACAAACTAGGGAAGATGCCTCCGGCATGACATTTTAGGTGTTTTGCTATATTATCGGAATGCTTACGGGCAATAAATCGCTCAATTTAGGTTAATATTATTTCAGTCTTAGAGAGTACAAAAGGTAATACTAAATAATGTTTGCCAGAAGAAATAGCATAACTTTAGGGGTTATATGGATATTACTCCTCGTCATCGGCATCTTTTGGTACATAAAAGACACCAGGAAATTGTTTGATGTACTTAAAGAACAGAGCAATCTTTCGAGTCTTTTATCGGAATCGCAAGCCGAGATCAAAAGGCTGACTGAAGTGGAAAAGATTCATGAGGAACTAAGAGAGCGGTGGTTAAATGCGCCAAAAGTAATTATTTCTGCTGACGAGCCATCGTTTTCGCTTTCCTATATTAACCGGATAAGCTCTGTCAACAATTTGTCATTAGAATATGACTTCGTATTAAATGAAAAAAAGAAGACCGGCAACTTTACTAAATTCGTTTACACGCTCTCAGGAGAAGGTACTTATAATGATATTTATAAATTAATTTGGTATCTCACTTACGAACCAATTTTATATAAAATCAACTCAATTGAGCTAAGTAGAAGCGACCCAGATTCAGACCTGCTAAAATTTAATATGAAACTTCAAGGGTTTACTGTGGATAGTGACTCAGAAATAGGTGAGGAATTTTCCGAGTTAAGAACCACCAATGGAAAAGCAGTGCCACGCCAGTATGATATTTTTTCACCCTTGGTCAAACCAAAACCGGTGGTAGTGGAGACACCCAAACCAGCAAAACCCAAACTGCCGCCCAAATTGCCAGGGCAAATCGACGTTGAAAAAGCCACTCTAAAGGCTGTTACTAATAACTCGGTTTTTATATCCGAGGGAAATAGTGGTGTTGTAGAATTAAAAATTGGTGATCCTGTGTATTTAGGTAGGTTGGTCGGAATAAATCAAAAAACTAATGAAGCCGAATTCATCATCACCAAATTTGGAAAATCCCAGCAAATTATTTTAGGAATCGACCAGAGAAAGTGACCGGCATCTTAGCGCGCTAAAGCGCAAGTGAATAGTGAAAAGTAAATAGTGAATAGTCCCAACCCAACTACTTTTTATGAGCTTATTAGAACTTTTGCAAAATAAAAGAAGATCTAACTCTCGACAGACTAACGCGGCCAAGCCGCAAATAGAATCAATCCCGAATAAGTCTCGGGATTCGATCCAATAAAGGAGAAACGGATTGTTCCATTGTTCTATTGCTCGATTGTTGAGGCCGATGAACGGTCGCGGACATCATGTGTTCAGATTTCCAAGAATCCAGTAATGCAACAATGTAACAATACAACAATAGAACAATCCCCATTTATTATTGGGGGATATATAAAAGTCCGTTGCAAAAAACAAAGATTTGATTGATAATACCCTAATAGAATCAGGACATTGGAGCACGGAGAGACAAAATCAATTATCAAGGCAAATATAATGAAAAATGACAATTGGAAGTATGCAGTCTCATTTGCACTACTCCTTTTATTCGCGGTTAGATTACTATCACAGGAAACCATTCCCAGAGAATACAGTCCCAACGAATTTGTGTCATTTGATAGAAGTCTGCCACTAAAGACCGCCTTAGATATTTTGAGCCAATTTAGCTCAAAATATGAAGGCAAAATAATCATTGATCCACACGGGCATGCGGCACCGATTGGAGTCATGGTGAACAATATGTACTGGAAAAGGGCTCTGGAGTATATTTTACGGTCCAACTTGTTGAAATATATTGAACACCAAAAGTATTACGAAGTCGCACCCTTAACCGCTGCCGAGGAACAGAAAATCGAGGAAGAAGCCATTGATCACATGACACGAGAAATTGAAATTCACGCGATCTTTTTTGAGGCGGATTATCAAACTCTGATAGAGGCTGGCATTGATTGGTCGGCCCTTAGAAATGGCAAAGTTTCTGTCACTGGTAAATTTGCATCCGAGGTCACTAAAGACTTGTTCTCCGCAGGATATATTGACAGACACGGTAAGTGGGACGTATTCGCGCTGCTTCGCACATTTGAAACCTTGGACAAAGGCGAGATCATTGCCAATCCACAAATCAAAGTCATGGACGGTGAGGAAGGTAGAATAAAAGTCGGAACAAATTTCTTTTTGACCACCAGAGATTTTGCTGGAAATACACGCTTTACGGAATATGAATCTGGAATCATATTGACGGTAACGCCTCAAGTGATTGGTAATAGAGACTCGCTATTCATCCATTTGGATATTAAAGCCGAGCGCAGTAGTGTTAATCCGGATCCCGTAAATGTGACCAAAGTAATTACTGAGAGTCGCACGCAAGTTCTTCTTCTGAATGGGGAGGAAACAGCAATTGCGGGTTTATTTTCAAATGAGGTCCAAAATATCCGGAGAGGCATTCCAATCTTGAAAGATCTGCCCCCTTGGTTTTTTGGGCTGCGGTATCTGTTCGGATTTTCATCAAAATCAGTTAAGAAAAAGGAACTGATCATTTTGCTGCAGGCCAGGGTTGTACCCACTATTGCTGAACGACTCAGTATGCGCTTAGGCCAGAGAAACTATCTGGAGCAAAAAAGACTGGAATTTAGAAGAAGACTGCAGAAACTAAAAAATAAGAACGCGACCAATAGTAAAACTTATAGACGCCGTAGATAAAAAAAGGCTCTATGTCGATTTGCGTGGGGAAATGATGTGATTTGGTGCTTGTTGTTTGGAATTTAAAGAAAATTCGGTTCAAAGAAAGTGATATTTACCCACAGAATTTAACATAGAACCTAAAAAAAGCGGGACACATACAATGGGACAACGCGAGCTTTTACTGACAATAGGTGCTATCGTAATTTTCTCGTTAATGAGCCTTTCAATTAACCGTTTGGCGGTAAGAAACAGTGTGGCTATTACCGACCAACAGATAGAATTCTTCGGGGTAAGTTTGGCACAACGCTTTATTGAGGAAGCCAAGGTAAAAGCCTTTGACGAGAATACAATTGTGGGTAATCCTGCAATTATGCCAAGTGGATTTACCTCGGTTCCGATGGGACCAGGCGTGGGCGAAGTCTACCCCAATTTCGATGACGTAGATGATTTTAACGGATTCACGACCACTGAATCAACTAATATGGGTAATATGGATGTAAGCATCTCTGTGGATTATGTCAGTGATGCAAATTTAGATTCGGTTATCAACCCCACGAAATCATTTTACAAGAAAATGACGGTGACGGTTCAAAGTGATTATTTGAATCATTCGATAACAGCAGAATATGTGTTTGCATTTCAAAAGAATCCTTAATTGATAATAAAATCATGGAATTGAATATAAAATTAAGTAGTAGTCTGTTTACTTACGAATGTTGGTTTAGCCTACTGCCAAGGGGGAAAACAGAATGGATGCTGAGAAATCTATCGCGGAAATCACAAGCAGATTCTTAGTAAAATACACCAAGGCTAATGGGCAAAGCTCTAATCATTATTATTGTTGGCTTTTCAACAATCTTCGGCAGCATTATGTTTAAGATGACCACCAGTATTCAGCAGTCATCAAATAAGATATTAAACCAATATTACAGCTTGATCAGACGAAACACAGCGGAAAGCGCAACAAATGTCGCAATATCAAGACTCTACCAGGACATTGATTGGCGGACTGGATTTACGAATCTTTCATTCACTGGGGCTCACTATTCCGTGAGCATTACAGATATAACGGCAGATTCTACTACCGAAGCCAAAAAAATCCAAGTCACCACGATAACAGACTATGAGAGTTTAATCGACACAAGCATAGCTATTTTTATGCAGCCAGCGTATTCGTACTTCTATTATTATTCGAAAAAATGGCCACCACATTTGGTCTATGAGTCAGGTGATACGCTTTTGGGTCCTATTCATTCGAATGAAAGAATTAAGATAAGCGGGAGTCCAGTCTTCACCTGGAAAGTCTCTTCCAAGAAAGACACGTACATGGATATGGGCGGCGCCAACCCCAAGTTTTATGGAGGGGCAGATTTTGGAACAAATGATATTGCTCTACCGAATTTGAATGCTCTGAAAGACTCGGCATTTGCTGGTGGAGATATCTATAATGAAGAACTTTGGCTGACTTTTAACTCAGATGGCTCCTATCAATGCTCAACCAGTACCATTTTAACGACCAAGTTAATTTCCAACTATAATGGTACTATCATGACCACAAACGACAAACATATTCACGTTCAGGGCGCGGTTAACGGCAAAGCGACTGTAATTAGTGACAAAAACATATTCATTGAGAATGACATTGTCTATGCTAGTGATCCCACCCTCAATCCCAATTCCGATGACTATATTGGCCTGGTCGCAGATAATGATCTAATTATTGTAGATAACGCCGCAAATAGCATGGACGTAGTAATCCAGGCTGCTATTTTGATCAAAGGTAAAATGAAGGTGGAGCACTATGACACTGGCGTTCCCAGAGGAACCTTAACCATCTTAGGCTCTATCGGTCAAAACGACGCAAATCCGTTTGGTACGTTCGATGCAGGCGGTGGCCTTCAAACAGGTTACGAGATTAATCACAGTTACGACGTACGGCTTTTGGATAAAACACCGCCATTTTTTCCAAGACTTAACCGAATTGAAAAACTGTTTAGAAGCAGTTAAACAAATTTGTTCAAAATATGGACTCGCACATTCAGCTAATTGGCAGCATTGTCATAGGTAGTGTTTTTCTTTTGGGCGTCATGACTTTCTATAGCGGGGTCATGGATTTTAATAATGAAAAGACATTTGAACTACTCACACAAGAAACAACTGCTTCACTTATGGAAATTATTGAATACGACTTCCGAAGGGTTGGCAGCGGCCTTACTTACCAAGAATTGGCTATTCTGGACACATCAACCATCACTTTCTTGGGAGATATAAACGCGGATGGCGCAGTTGATACCGTGCGATACTATACGAGCGACGTATCCGCTGCTGCCTCGACACCTAATCCGAATGATGTTATTCTCTATCGCGAGGTCAACGGCCTTAAGACAATCGATACGCCGGCAGGTGTTACAGAGTTTACAGTTGATTTATTGGATGAATTGGGCAATTCAACGACTGAATTGATGGCAGTGAGAATGTTACACGTATCGTTAACCGTAGAAAGTCGGTTCCCTTACGACAACAGATATGCCCGAGCCTTCTGGGAAAAAAGAATAGCGCCCCAAAATCTTTATAGGCAAACATTAACAGACTTTTAGCATTCAAATGGGCAAAGCTTTAATCATTATTATACTTGGCTTTTCTACAATCTTCGGTAGCATCATGTTTAATCAGACTACCAATGTCCAGCAATCATCTAATGAGATAGTCACCCAATATGATAATTGGATTAGACGCAACGCACTCGAAAGCGCAACAAATGTTGCAATTTCAAAACTTTACCAGAACTACGGCTGGCAGGCGGGTTTTACTAATCTCTCATTCATGGGGGCGGACTATTCGGTCAGTATCACAGAAATTACTGGAGATTCTACTACTGAAGCAAAGAAGATTCAAGTGACCTCAGTAGCAACCTATGAAAATGAAAGCGATACATCAATCACTGTACTAATGCAACCGGCATATTCATACTATTACTTTTTTTTGAACAACCTCTGGCCTGCAACTTTGGACTATGAGACAGGCGACACTCTTGTAGGTCCCATTCACGCTAACCCCAGAATTCGGATTAAAGGTGATCCGGTCTTCATCGCCAAGGTATCCTCTGCGGATATTAACTACCATGCCGTGTTAGGAGGTGACGATCCCAAGTTTTATGGAGGCGCTGAATTTGGAACAGCTATCATTGATTTGTCGTCATCGATTTTGACGCCTTTGAGAAATGTTTGCACTTCAGGCGGGGATGCGTATGTAAGTGAAATATGGGTAGAATTCACCGGAACCACCTATACCGTCTATGGTGATCCATATATAACGCCTCTGGGACCTTCACAAGATTTGACTGACTTTAACGGCACAATCTATAGCCCTCAAAGAGTCCACGTTAAAGGTACGGTGGATGGCCAGATTACGGTTTTTTCAGACGATAGATTATGGATCGAAGATGACATAGTTTGCGCAAACGACCCTTCTATTGATCCTACCTCAGATGATTTTATCGGTTTAATTGCTGAGCATCAAATTTTTATCGCCGACAACCTTGCTAATCGAAGTGATTTAATCATCCACGCGGCAATTATGGCTCGGCACGATGAAATCTTAGTAGACAACCCTGGTACTGGGTCGAGAGGTATATTGACAATCGTGGGTTCAATCATTGAACAAGATTATGACTCAACACCAGCAACAGATTACGTATTGAATCATATTCCTGATTCCCGCTTGATAGATAAGACGCCACCCTATTTCCCAAGAATAACAAATAGAGTGGAGCAAATCTATAGAAGTGATTAAGCGCATTCGATAGTCATGGTTAAAATATAAAATGAAAGAATTTTTTATATCTTTGGTTATGCAATGGAAGCGTTAAAAGTACTAAATAGTCGTTATCAGCTTCTTTCAGTTATTAAGCGAGGGGGATTCGGTATAATTTATAAAGGCTATGATAGCGTCTTAGGCAAAGACATAGCTGTGAAAGAAATCAAACCGGAGCTTCTGGATGAGGCGCGCTACATTGATCTATTTCAGGCCGAGGCCCGGCACGCTGCAAAGATGAGTCACCAAAATATAGTGCATATCTTTGACCTGCTGCAAACCGAAGACAACAAATTTTACGTCGTGATGGAGTATATCGATGGACTTGATCTCAGCAAATTGTTGCAGGAATGTCAGAGTAAAGGTGAGCTCATTCCACAACATTTAGCCGTATACATTGTAGCTGAAGTATGCAAGGCACTGGATTATGCTCACAATTGCTGCGGTTTGGATAACAACGAACCGCTCAACTTAGTTCATCAGGATATATCTCCCAGCAATATAATGATATCAAGTAATGGACTTGTTAAGCTGATTGATTTCGGAATTGCTGGAAAACACAAAAGGTCTTTGATTGAGAAACACCAAATGACCTTCCAGGGAAAATTCCAATATATGTCCCCAGAACATCTGGGTACTGACCTCAACCCAGATAAGCGCTCTGACATATTCTCTTTGGGTCTTGTCCTATATGAAACTTTAGAGGGTAAAAGATATTTTCAAAATGAAGACGTTCACAATATTATGGAAAGGCTCAAGAATGGAAAGTTAAGAATAGAAGAGTTAAAGCATACCCCTAAACCGTTGCAGGGTGTTCTCCATAAAGCATTAGAAAAATTACCCGAGCGACGTTATCAAGATGCCAATCAATTTTATAGCGATCTTGCAAATTACCTGGGCACCCATTCCGATCCTTCCAAGATTGATGCTGAGTTGGAAAAATTCATCTCCAAATTTACATCAAATAAAACAAAGACCAAGTTAACAAGAAGGAAGTTTGAGATCAAAGATTCCGATGATTTCTTTGAAACAGTATTTGCTGATATCCTGATAGATGACTCAGAGGAAGAAAAGCCGCCGGTTCCGAACATACCTTCAAAAGAGATTGACATAGACGAAAGTGACCAGGCCGAAATCCACGAAGCTATTACCTCTTTACCACAAGTAAAGAAAGTTATCCCAGAGCAGAATGAGGTGCAATTACAAAATGACCTTGAGGTTGGAGATGACATTAATACGGTGATAGACGTGGTTCGCTTATCGACTCGTGGACATAAAAAGCGGGTCATACAGAGTGCAATTGGCCTGACTGGGCTGATTGTGATCTTTCTTATGATGGACACTGCCTTTCAATGGACCCAAATAGGATCAACAACTTACGATTACCTGTTTCCTCCGGCGATTAAGATTTCTTCAATACCTTCAGGTGCGAAGGTCTTCTTAGATAATGAACCTCTGCCAGGTGCCACACCTATTTCTGTTAACAAAATTCAACCGGGGGTTCACCAGCTAAAACTCATGGCTGCAGGCTATGCTCCGATAGTCAAATCAATTCAGGTACCAAGTAAAGGAAAAATCTATATCAGAGGGGAAGAGAGCCGTGGGGGGCATCGTCCTTATATCTTTAGGTTCAAAACCACATTAGAACTAAGTTCGGAACCTCAAAATGCTGAGGTTTACATAAACAACATCAAGTATGGAAGAAATACACCATGCACCGTTACCTGGGAGGTTGGTGAACCTTGTCAGATTGAGATGAGGAAAAAAGGATTCCCTAACATAACTGCTTTTAACTTAGATACTGAACAGATGATAAACGAGGTTGAGGATAGAAGATTTTGGAAAATGGACATCGTTAAAGAACCCAATACCCGATATAGAATAACAGGTGTCTTTGGTAGATTTATAACCATCAAATCGAACCCTTCTAAGGCAATAATTTACTTAGACAACTACTCTACTCCCATTGGCGTCACAGGCAAACAAGACCAAATTTTCTTATCGGCTGCAGACCATGAGATTATTTTGAAAAAGAGGGGGTACAATACACGAGTTTTGGACCTAAGAGTTAACGAATCTACACCTTCAGAAATTCTTGTACATTTATCCCGTCCAGTGAAATTTTTTGCTCAAGATGCCAGCCAATCAAGAGGCAGAGATATAGGAGCCGTGATCAAAAAAATTGTCAGAAATGGGAAAGATGTTGTTCGAGGGAAACGCACCCCCTCCCATATCAATTTACTATCTTTTGACTATTATGCAATTTTCACCAAAGAGGGTTACCAAGATACCAAGGTTCAAATATCCCCAAAAGACAATTATGTGGTCGCTAAAATGACACCAGCACAGGCCAACATAACCGTAGTGATTTTAGAGCGTGTCTCTGGCGATCCTGTGGGCAACGTAGAAGTTAGTTACAAATCGTTAGATGATCCACATGCTGCGGAGAAAACGTTTGATATTACCGATTTTGAAGGAACTTGTAGTGGCAGTTTAGCCCCTGGCTTATATGTATTTCGAACAAGTAAGAATGGCTACAAGTATCAGGAAAAATCCATCCTGGTTCAAGCCTCCAGAGTGAACCGGATCGAGTTTAATTTATCCAAGCTATAAATTGTAAGGAAAGCAACCATGCCAAAATTAATTGTCAAACGAAAAGCAGAGATTATCGATGAATGTGTGCTCGATGATACTAAGTCGACATTTACCATTGGCTCTGATTCAGACAACGATTTTACTATTTCTGGAAAGAAAGTATCCTTGAAACATTTCAGGATTGAAAATATCAATGGTTGTTTCTATTTAGAAGACTTGAAAAGCGCTTTTGGAACTCATTTAAACGGACGCCCCGTACTAAATCGGGTACAAATTGTCCATGGAGATGAAATCTCTGTTGGTGACTATGATATTGTTCTGGATAATATCTCCAAAGCAAATCCTCAGATAGAAATTGCTGATACCGAAGACATTCAAATTATAGATGATCACGACGTTGAGAACACGATCGGCCTTAGTGAATATGGAAGCTCAAACACCCAGGTAGAACAAAACGCAAATACTTTAAAAGCTGAAAATTCTGTTATTCAAACCAGTACAGATGAATTCTATCAAGTCGAAAAAATATCTGACGCCCCCCACATAGCAGCAATTCAGGCATCTGAGACAGAAAGGGAATCAATTGAGATATCAACAAACCATTCATATTACCTGGTAGCCATCTATGGGCCGTATTTGGGAAAAAAGTTTGCTCTGAAGTTAGGAGACACCAAAATTGGACGCGACACCAAACTTAATGATATCATCCTACGCAAGAACGAAAACGGAGAACTCGACCCCAGCATTTCTCGCCGACATGCCACCATCAGTTATGACAACGGCAAATTTTTTGTAACGGACAAGCGCAGTAAAACCCGCACGTATGTAAACCAGAAAAAGCTGAATCCTTCCGATCAAGTTCCTATAAGTGTTGGAGATGAAATTGAGATAGTAAGCGATCAAAAAAGCACCATTTTTCGATTAGTAGCCAAAGATAAAATTGATTTATCTTCACCTAAAAAAGCAGGAATTTGGTGGATTCGAAATAATCACAGAGTCAGCGCGGCGCTTTCCATTGTGCTCAGTATTTTTGCTTTGTGGACGCTGGTACACTCTTTTCAAGCTCGTTCGGTCATTAACAAAAAGCCTAACCCTTTGAAAGTCATCGAAGAAATTTGGTATCAAACTATCTCCCAGTCAAACTACGATGGCATAGGTAACAAATCCTTAGCAGCCAGTGGCAACCTTGCTTTAGCAGACTTAACGGGAGATAAAAAGGTTGATGTAATCCTCAGTGATATTTCTGGGAGTCTGATCGCATTAGACGGTAAAAGTAAGAATATTATTTGGGAAAACCGAGACATCGGAACGCAAAGTACGATTCCAATAGTTGTTGCGGATTTAAATGAAAATGGTTTAGCAGATGTTTTAGTGGCAGGCAATGATGCGCGTCTGCGGGCATTGGACGGAAGCACTGGGGCAGAAATTTGGCTCAGTCCAATTTTGGGTGAATCCTTCTCAGGGCCACCTATTATTAGTGATTTGGACGGGGATGGATCGCAGGATGTTTTCGTGGCCACCGAGTTCGGACAGACCTATATTGGCTACAGGGACATTTATGCTATGAACTGGAAACCCATCGCAACAGGACTTCCCACCCAAGCCGCTCCTTCTTCGTCGGATTGGGATGGCGACGGCAGCAGCGAGATTTTCCTGGGTACCGAAGAAGGCAAGGTTTTGGTTATTAATGGCGGTACCGGAAAAATCGCCAAGGTATTTGATTTTAATGAAGCCATTAGTAAAGCCACGGGTTATGTACACAGAATTCACAGTATCCGAAATCCAGTCGTTTTAGCGGATATCAACCAGAATAAAGTCGTGGATTTGTTGATTTGCTCAACGTCAGGAAACTACCTGGCCTTGGAAGGCCATTCCTTGACCCGGATCTGGTATGACTATCTGCCTCAAAACGCAAAGTCCAAGACTGAATATTTTGCCCCTTCGTTAGGCGATGTGGATGGGGATAAAATTGATGATGCAGTCTTAGTCTCAAATCATCTGATAAAAATCTTGAAAGGACCCGCACACTCTAACGATCGCAAGCATGTTTTATGGGAGTTTGACCTCGAGAATAATGATGTTTTTGTCACACCAGCTACTTTAGCAGACCTGAACGGAGACAAATCAAACGATGTTATCATTGGTAGCATCCTTGGAACGATCTATATGCTGAATGGCAAAAATGGCGAGCTCATCGCCCAGATTGAGAATGACAAGAACCCACCCATTTCTCCTTTGTTTGTGGCGGACTTAGGAGACGACGGCTACATGGATATCTTGCTCATTCGTAAAGACTTTAATCTCTACAAAATCCGAACTAGTTGTCCAATGCAAAAAAACAGTGTAATTTGGGGGCAAGTTTACGGTAATGCACAACACACCAGCAAACTTAACTATGGTGGTCCAAACACCTTCTTATACAATCTACAGATGGTAGCATCAGGGTTCATGTTATTTGGCGTTGTCATCATGAATCTTTCAGCCCGAAAAAAAAGACAGCAACTGATTCAGAGAAACCAAAGCGCCTGAAAAGATAGACACCTGGCATCGAACATCAAAACTTAAACTTTGTCAAGTTCTCTAAAAAATGCAGCAAACTAGATTTAAAGCAAGGATCATCTGAAAAAGAGTTGTTGGAAGGACTTACGTTCTTAAATAGTTATATTGAGTTATAAAATATTCTATTTATGGTTGAGTATTTTATAGTTAAGAATTGTACAGTCATTTTAACCGCGACACTATTCAAACGCGAAATCTAGTAAAAATCTATTCTTTCGTATCAAACATTTTTCGTGGCCACAAATGCTCTCACTTAATCCTCACAGACTTTTCATCGCTGTGATTAAATATTTACAATTAATTATCGGAAGAACCAAAAGAAAACGCCTTTTGTTAGGCGGTTTCATCAGTCTCTTTCTGATGGTTACTGCACCTGAGACTTTATTAAGCCAAAGCCATGCCTCAAATTGGTTTAAGTGGGGACTGAAAGCGCAATCTATTGATGATAAATATAACTCCGCCATGCCTTTGTTGATTTTTGAACGTTCTGATGAAGATATACCAATAAGACAAAGCGAAGTCACAAAAAACTCCAACAATGCCAGCGAAAAAAATGCCAACAAAATACAGACTGTTAAGAAAGTCTGGAATGATTCAAACAATCATGATATGGACATTGAGGAAACCTATCAAGAGGGCGTTTTGGCGCTGCAGAATGGCGACTGGCGACAGGCAGTCTTAGCATTTGAAAAAGTCATTCTGCTTGACCCAGATTATAAGGATACCCAAAATCGAATAGCCGATGCCCAGTTTAACCTCACCAAGAGTAATTTAAGTCAAATGCCATCGGATGAAAGAAAGAGTCCCAATACCATACGAATGATTGGGGGCACCATTTCAGGCTTAGTCTTGCTCATATTCGGTATGCTGATATTTTCTCCCGCCACTCGGGCTCGCTTGTATTTACTGCAAGGGAAATATCACAAGGCCGCATATATTTATGAACGACTCCTGTCAAAAGACCCGGCGCGGGTAAAACTCTATCCACTTTTAGCAAATATTTATTTAATCGAACATCGCCAAGATGAAAGGGCACTAAACGTCTATGAGAGGGCACTGCGCCTGCATCCTAATATACAAAACAAAGAAGAAATTAACTCAATCTTAGCAAATCACTATCTTGCCGAAGGTCGTATCGATGCGAATGCTATCCAAATACTGGAAAGGGAGCTAAATGCGAAGATGAAGAAATTAACTAGCGCGGCGAACCGCAAATAAGATTAATTCGGTTAATTATTATTGATTATTGTCAATTGTCCGATTTTAAATTCAAATAATCAATAATCAATAGACAACAATCAATTCCATTGAATTTTCTTGCCCAAAAAAACAAACATTTGATGGTTAATCCCTAATGTTTGACCTAACTCAGAAGTATGATGCCCAGGTTGTTGATTTGCTGAAAACTTTAGGAAGAGCCTATTTGGAGAGTGGCGAGAGCCAAAAGGCTTGCGAAAAGTACAAGCAACTGGTAAATCAAGGAATCGAGGAGCCTGAAATTCTAAGAAATTATGCTCTAGCCTTAGCCCGAATGCAATCAATCAATGATGAGGCGCTTCATATTTACAAACAAGCGGTCGCTAACGAACCAAACGATGAAGTTCTTTACCTAACCCTCTCCACCCTTTTCTTAAAGCAAAACATTAAAGATGCTCTTGCGTTAAAAGTTTATCGAGGGTCTCTGAAATTTGCACCGCCATTTGAAGAAGAAATTCGTACGGCTTTAGAAAAAATATTTCATGAACCCAGCGAAAATATTTCCATCCCAGAACTGCGCCAGGCCTTCCTGGACGCCCAAAAAAATCCAGAGCTACTTTACCTGTACCTGTTCACCGCTTGGCAACAAGAAAAGTATGACCAGGCCCTACACATTCTTAAGGACCTTTATTTGCAGACAGATCGCAATGCAATTTATTTAGATGCCATCTGCCAGACTTTATTTGAACGGAAGTCCAAGGCGGAAGAGAAAGGCCTCAAATTTACCTTAAGTTTTTCCGAAGTAAGACACTGTCTAAAATATAGAAATATAGGCGAGCCATTTCGACGTATAAGGGACATTGAGTTTTATCTTGATTTTAAGAATCTTTGTTCAGCACTCCCAAAGAACTCGAAGGACATAACCGCTAATAATCATGAATATGAATTCTTTGTTGCGGATAATGCTTTAGAGAACATCGAAGAAATTGCAGACACCCATGCTGTTGTCGTAGAAGTAGATCCTTCATTTAACTTGGTTCATGATTTCATCGACAAATTTAGTTATAGAAAACCCAACATACCTCAATTATGTTCCGGAGCTAATAATAATCAACTAACAAATTCAAATAAGATTAAGTTTGTAAATCAAAGCAACACCATTGCGATTATTGAGATTACTAATATTGACAAGAGCTCAAAACCAACCAAGCTGCCATTTGCGAACTCTCTTCAATTGATATCAAAGGAAATTGCCGGTCTTGGGGATTTAGTTTTGTGCAGAACAGAAGATGGACTTATCACATTCTTCACAAATCCAAAAGAAATGGTCCATGCGGCCGTGCATATCTTGAAGCAGTTAGAAAGGCATAATCAGGTTGTTGAAGCATCAGAAAGAATTGGATTACGAGTTACGATTCACTCAACAATCGAGCCTTTAATTAATTTTCCAAATCAAGGTCTGAAAGAAATCAGGAAAGCGTTTAAGATTCACAATATTGACCTAAAAGGCAGGCCCAGTTTTGCAATAGATTCGATGAAAGGTGTTGCAGAGGCAAATTTGTTGCTGATCAGCGAGCCAGTGGCAAGTTGTGTAGCCGGCTCAAGCTTGAAGAACTTAGGCGAGTTCAGACTGCCTCATTTGCCAAGCAAACATACCATTTATGAGGTGGTTTGGCAAGACACAATTACTGCTCTAACCAAGCGATTTGGCAGGTTTGAAGTATCTGAGACCATTAAAGAAGATCAGCTTTACGCTACGTTCCGCGGCCTCGATCCTCATTTAGACCGACCAGTCATTATCAAAGCTTACAAAACTCATGCTTTCTCAAGTTTCAAGAATTTTACTCAACTGAGGAAACAATTTTATGTAGAAGTCAGAAGGCAAAACAGAATAGCTCATCCAAATGTTGCGGTCATTTACGATGCTGGAGAAGAAGGTGATTTGTTATACTTCGTAAGAGAGTTTATTACTGGAACAGACTTGAATGATTATTTAACTCGCCAAGGGTTGCCTGATATCAACACAACCTTAGAGCTGTATTTACAAATATCAAAAATCTTAACAGATTACCATCAAAGTCAGATTTTGCATAAAAATTTAAAGCCCAATAATGTAATCCTCACCCAACAAAATGACATTAAATTGGCAGATGCCGGACTGCTGCAATTATTTCACACCGACACAATTTGGCAGGATGATATAGACTCGCAATCTTATGTGTCACCAGAACAGATACAAGGTTTAAGGCTAACTCAGAGCTGTGATGTTTTTCTTTTGGCCATCATGCTCTATGAAAGTTTGACTGGCAGGCATCCTTTCTGGCCTGACAATACCTCGGATGCCAGAACTAAAATCTTAGCGGATAATCCACCTCCGCCATCAAACCTAAGATTTGAAATTCCGAAAGAACTAGATGGCATATTATCAAAAGCCCTAGCCAAAAGTCCAGAGCATCGTTATCAATCAATCGATGAATTTGCTTCAGCACTTCGAGCGGTACACGGTGAACAACAAATTACCAAAGTAAAGGGGATGTTGGAAATGAATTAAGGCTTGAAATTAAGTTAGATGGTTGATAGTAAGATGGTAGATGGTAAAAAGACAAGCGGCATTTATGTCAATCAGATAAGAGCAAGTAATTTTGTGGCCAGCAGGAAGTTAATTTTGCTTCGATAGAAATCTAATTCTAATGCCGTAAAAAATCATTGTTTGAACAACTCAACTAAGTTCAATTAACCATTTTATTTCCTCTAAAGCATCTCGAAGCTCACCTGAGAAACCAATAGGCCGATGCTTCTCCTTAGCTTAGGATAAAGATGTTTGTGATGTGGGAAGGTGGGTAGTTGGGGATAATGGGGCGCCTTATCAAAGCTCATTCGAGCATTTCCCTTTTCGTCATAATAAGCATAAAAATAACGTGTTATTTCTAAGCGATAATTTACAAAAGTATATTCCTCTGAAAGACAAAATCTTTGATTATTAATGAGGTTGAAATCATAATAAAATTTTTCTAAATAAGTCCATAGCTCAATATCAACTTCCACGAAAGGTGAAAATTTAAGATAATTGCCCAATGTTTCAGTAGTCCATTCCAAGATGTTATAAATTCTTAGGCGGATAAAATTGGCGAAGTGATTCATTGTTTCGCGTCTTTATTTTTAAGCCTAAGCAAACTTCGATAATCGCTCCGCCAACGAAAAAGTTCATGGCCAGGAAAATCGTCTCGCTCTTCGACTTCGCCGCTGTCGAAACGCTTGATGAACTCCATGCTGCTCATGTTATATCTTTTTTCGTACTTCAAAATATTTTTTTCTAATACCTCAATTATCTCATCCTTTGATTTCGCAGGAAACTTATTTCTTGACATATCTATAAATTCCTCAAAAGTTGGGGTATTGAATTTCCTAACTGTTTTGGTTTCTTCCACTTTAGAACTCCATATTACTTTTAATTACAAATTACGAAAATAATACAGTAAAATCAAGATTTTCGATTTTGATGTCTCAATTTCCAAGAAATCAACCTTTCAGAGGAGAAAGAAATTGTAGATTAATCGCATGATAAGTTCCAAAACAGAGAATTTCAGGAGCTGTTAAGTTAGCGTCCCAGACGCTAATGGAAAATTCGTCAATTTCTTGGTGCAACTCCGTGGAAATCCGTGGCAAACTGTTACAAAAATTCTCAACGCGCTTCCAGCCAATTAGGCCCCACACCAATATCTACTTTAATGGGCACGTCTAATTCGATCGCCTCCTCCATCTCCTGTTTCACTAATTCTCTTACTGCATCAACTTCAGTCTTGGTTACTTCAAAAACCAATTCATCGTGTACCTGCATGATCATCTTGGTTTGCAGTCCTCTTTCCTGTAATTTGTTCCAAATGTTAATCATAGCCACTTTGATTAAGTCCGCCGCCGTACCTTGAATGGGTGTGTTGATGGCGGTGCGTTCCGTAAATTCCCTGCGGCTGCGATTTTCACTGTTTATATCAGGCAAATAGCGCCTGCGGTTCAGCAAGGTGGTCACATACCCTTTTTGTCTGGCTTCTGTTATGGTTTTAATAATGAATTCGTTCACTTTCGGATATTTAATAAAATAGTCGGTGATAAACTGCTGGGCTTCTTCTGTTGAAATGTCCAGCCGGGAGG
>JBHIAW010000024.1:0-23355 GCA_046758765.1 bacterium | reverse complement strand
GTTAGCCTCTGTTCGATAACATGCACATTTGAATATCTAGCAGAGGATCTGGATAACATTCGTAAGATAAATCATACTTTAACATCAAGTCGGTGTGTCTTTTAGCTAACAGCTAACAACAGCGTGTTCTGACAAAGGGCACGTACTTCTTAGCTGGTTTGGTGCCTCTTCTTAGAAAGCAAGTTAAGTGCCCTCTCCCCCTTTGCGGCTCAGCTACGTGTAAGCCGTTAAGGAACATAACAAATTGTAAAGCCAGAAGATGGACCATGAAATCACCAGGCCCTTTTTTCAGAAAGGAAGAGCTAAGGTCTCCTGCAGCTTTATTGTTCGCTGGGGTGTACGTCTTCGCAGTAGTAATAGGACTTCTTACCAGCGCTCAGCAAACCTTCATCTATATTGGATTGAGTTTTGGCATTGCGCTACTGATTTGGTTGATTATCGGTCTAACCGATCATCTCTAAATTGGTGAAATTCAAGTCAGACAGCCAGTATTTGAACTTCTTTTTGCCATTGTCATTTACTGCTCCTCACGTTATGTTCCTCTTCCCAAAGTGGAATTTGGCAAAGAGTGGTATGTTTCTTCAATCTATTCAACGGTGGTATCCGAGGCATCATGACCCAGGTACTCCTGAACCAGCCTGAGGTTAACGCCCGCCTCTACCAGATGGGTGGCCCCGCAGCAAGTGCGGGGTAAACTCTGGAGTGTCTGAGGGTGTGCACTCACGCTTTCTTATTCACGCCGCTCTTTCTCAGAGCCACCCACAAAAGGAAGATGACACACACACAGGGTAAGGAGCTAAACGCAAACGAAGTTAAAGGCTGACCTTTGAACAATTGAAGGCAGTAATAAAAAAACTATTGCCATTATTCCAACATTTTGTTAACTTAAAAGTTAATTGGAAAAATTTTCTATTTTTAGAAAATGCAAAATTGAGATATGAAAGACAAAGTAAATGGCAGATTCTGGTAAACGTTGGACTGTGCAAGACAGATATGGGAATTCGATCTATTTAGCTCAAGAACGATGGGCACATATTACTAACGAGACAAATCATCCAGAAATGGAAGACTACGAAAAGTATTTGAAAACGACCATTAAAAAGGGCAAAAGGAGACAAGAGCCTTTAAATCCGCGCAAGTATCGTTATTACCATCAATTTGACGATTTGCCCGATGATGTTAATCATATTGTTGCCATCGTCTTATTCGGTTTTGATGTCGATGAAAGAGGTCAAACCATACCCAATAATTTTGTTGCAACTGCTTTCTTCAAGCATATTCATATAAAAAAGAGGTGAAAGATGAACAAAGAATTTACTTATCATTACGATAAAGAAGTTGATGTGCTGTATATTTCCTTTTCACCGGGAGAGAAAGCGACAACAGCAGTTGGATTAAATGATAACATATTATTACGACTCAACCGTGATGAAAAGCGGGCAATTGGTTTAACCCTAATGGATTTTTCAGTATTGGTTCAATTAACCAATTTAGGACCACGCAGCTTTCCCTTAAGTGGGTTAAACGAATTAGAGCCAGAATGGCAAGATATGATTATTGAGATTATCACCAAACCTCCGGTCAACCAAATCTTAAAGGTCTCGGTATACACACCATACAAAAACGAAACAATACCAATTGCTCATGTTGAGAAACTACCCGTTACTTTGGCAGCATAATTTGAAAATTAATTTTAAGTCTAAAATTTATGAATTATCAATATATTAAGGGCTTAACATCACATTCAGCCGATTTTTCACAAAGGAAGAGCTAAGGTCTCCTGCAGCTTTATTGTTCGCTGGGGTGTACGTCTTCGCAGTAGTAATAGGACTTCTTACCAGCGCTCAGCAAACCTTCATCTATATTGGATTGAGTTTTGGCATTGCGCTACTGATTTGGTTGATTATCGGTCTAACCGATCATCTCTAAATTGGTGAAATTCAAGTCAGACAGCCAGTATTTGAACTTCTTTTTGCCATTGTCATTTACTGCTCCTCACGTTATGTTCCTCTTCCCAAAGTGGAATTTGGCAAAGAGTGGTATGTTTCTTCAATCTATTCAACGGTGGTATCCCGCAATGACTCTGTCGGAAGCATTTGTTCGGGCATTTTTCATCCAAGGAATTGCCAGCTTAATTGAAGGGGTACCCTGGGTAAGAACCCACAGTTTAGTACCGGGGATGATGGTTCACTCCGGAGTAAACGCACTGTAGCTTTTGGATTAATCACCTTTTTGCAGTTTACTCAGTCACGCAAAAAAGCACAAGTTTACGGATGCGCCAGATCGTTGGTGCGTGCGGCTGCAACTCGTGGTTGAACAAGCCTGCGCCTGATTTGGAAATTCTATCGAGGGATCTTTGACTGCGATTCGAACTAAATCAAGAAGCGAATGTCCAGTTTACCCAAATAGGATTTGTTAAACATTTAAATGATTTGCCATTTAGTTCTGAATATAGTTCTGCTCTTAAATAGGAAGGACTAATTTTCTCGTTAATATTGATTCTCTCAAACTGCTGGTATTGGCTGGAAAATGCTTTTTTTGTTTTGATTAACCTTTCCTTCTTATCAATTAAGTGACCGATGTAAATTCTTAATTCCTTGAGGCGGCCAAACTCTGGCGTTGAGCGGCATTCAATTTCCACTGTAAACTTTTTGCCGAAAATAGAACTGCCCATACGTGCTATTTGGTTTGATTCATTTTTTAGCCAGAAGTTAACGAACGGGCCATCGGTTACCACCATTCTTCCTTGTTTAAAGGCTTGTAATAATTTGTTCAGAGACAAGCCGTTTTCTAAATAGACCCCGGTACGCACTTTTCCAAAAAGGTGGTAGGGATTCTCACTCATGGTAAGAAAAGGAAAGCCAACTTGTCGAAACCGGTTAAAGTTCCCGTGAGCATCGTTGCCACCAGATATAAACAAACGCCGACCTTGCAGGAGAAGCTGGATCCATTTTTCTTTGCCCTCTTTTAATCCGTCTTCGGTTCCGTTCCAGATTTGTAAACCGTTCAAACGCCTGTGTCGGTAATCTTGGTCCTGCCATTTTCCTCTACGTACCAGCAGCCTCTCTAATAAGGGCGGTTTGATTTCTGGATGAGCGGCAAAGGCTAACGCATTTGAGTTGATTTTGTCAAGAATTTGCTCGATGGACAAATTAGGTTCTGTTTGGAGCCATTTTTCTGCGCTGTCCCCATCCCCCGGTAGAAACTCTGGGTGGTTCAAAATTAAGAAATGTATGTTACGATTCCGGTGATTTCCAGCAGACACTTCTTCTCCAGGTACAATGACAAATCGAGAATTTGTTTTGTTCAGTTTTTGGACTTCATGTTGAAACTTTTTCCATTTAAGTAAGTGGGGATCATTTTCAAGATAGTCGTTTAGGTGATCGTCTAAATCATAGGAATGGTCTGTGGCGCAAAAAAAAGTCAACCCCATTGCCTGAGCCAAATGAGTGGTTGCTTCCAAAGGAGCGCCAAATTCTACCTGATCACTGGTGTAGATCGTATGGCAGTGAAATTCTCCAAAATGCCAACCGTCAGATTTTGGGAGTTCATGCTCTGATATGTGTATCTCAAAAGGTGCATGCCTGGTACCCGCGTAGTTATCATTTCTAATTGTGCGTTTCTTGCCATTCCTCATGTAGTGGATTATGACGTCCACAAAGGTTTTCCCTCTGTAATTTCCCCTTGGACTTATTTCCAATATCTTATGCCAAAACTTGCAAGATATTGGCTGATGTTTGTTTTCAAAACTAAATACTTCCCTTTTACCGTTTTTAATTAGCTCAATTTGAATCTTCTGAAGATAAATAGGAAATCTATCGGCATCCTTAATTAGAATTAATACAGGTATAGGTAAGTTTGGTTCAATGCGATGGGGAAGGTCAGCGATAATTTCAGGTTCCTTTTTCTTTAGCCGACTGTAGATGCCTTTGAAGGAGTAGTGGGTTTCGGCGTACAGGAAAATAAGTAAGCTAAGAATTTCTATGCCTGTAAAATCTGTTAAAAATGTAGCAAGGCTCATCTTTTGTGTGTATATTTGAAAATCATTTTCTTCTCAAGACAAAGTCCTCGAAGGCTCACGAAGTTAACAAAGGAATAAAATATTGAAGGAATAATACAAAATAATAAACAAATAGTTTATAAAAAATATTTGCCTAAATTGAGCGATTTTGCTGTCATTCAGCAAGAAGCTTTTTACCTGAATTATTCATGTTCTATCATTTTTTTTATTTTCCAATTCAACTTCCAAGAATAGGAAATATCTTTCCAGGTTACGGTAGTTGGGAAAAGCAGTACCGGGGCAAAAAATATGGTGTATGCAAAATAAAAAACTTCCCAAAGTGGAAAGTATGTGAGTAAGTCTCGGCGATTTACCAGTCCAGTAGTGCGAAAAAGTAGACAAAAATCGGCAAGAAAAAGACACAGCAGCCCCAAAAGAGGGTAGATGAAACTCTTTAATATAAAAAAAGACACGGGCAAAAATATATGAACAAAGTGAGAGAGAAACATCAAAAATTTCCCGTAGCGTCCCATTTCTTTGCCGCCGGCGGACCAGCGCTTTCTTTGGTGATAGAATCTTTTGATGTCTGGCATGGGGCGGCTGTACACCAGCATTTTGGGATCAATGGGATAGCGCACCTCCCAGGCAGTCTTGTTTAGGAGCGTTTTCATCAAGGCGAAATCTTCGATAATGGTGAAACCCATGTTGCGATAGCCACCCACTTCCTCGTACGCTTTTCGGCGAAAGGAAAAATTGTTGCCCAGAACACTGAGAGGCAGGCCAAAACCCATGGCTCCAGTACCTATGGAAAGCAGATAGGCCCAATCGAGCGATTGAATTTTGCTGAACCAAGGCGCGCGGTCATGTTTTTTATCCAGCAGGGTGAAGCCGCCCACAAGACCTACGTTTTCTGTGTAATAGCAAGCATGGGCGTTGGCCCAACTGGCAGGCACCTGACAGTCCCCATCGGTGACCAGAATCAGCTCACCGGTGCAGTATTCCATCCCCTGGGCTATGGCGTTGGCTTTGCCCGAAAGTCCCTCTATTCCTTGATTAATGTGAAGCGTTTTGATTACTGCAGATTTTCCCTTTAACTCTTCGATTATTTCTGGCGTGCGGTCACGAGAACGGTCATTGATGAGCAAAATTTCCAGGGCGTTTTTGGGATAATTCAATCGAAGTAGAGACTCCACGCAGGCCTGCAAAGTTTGCGCTTCGTTTCTTAAAGCCACTAAGATTGAAATTTTTGGTAGGCTATTAGTTTTTGGATAAGTTAATCGACGGGTTCCAATATAAATGTAGATGGTTTGTAATAGGTACAGAAAGACGGTTACTGAAAGGATAATTAGGATAGAATCTTTCACGGGTTAATGTCTGTTGTCTGTTGCAACTGCAGATTTATTTACTATGAAAATCATCCTGTTTCCCTCCTTACCTATCACGAGCTTATACACCAGTTGAATCTAACTAAAGATTGTCACTTTCTTTCCTCGATGTGGTTTTTGCTGTGAAAGATATTTACGTTGACTTATTAATTTAGCGCACTTTATTGTAAAAGTCAAATAGAAGATTTTGACCCCTCAAAAGGGGGTGGGGGCAAAAAATTTCTTTTCTCGCACACATAGTGAATTGTGTGAAACCCTATCTTTCTTAGTGAATCTTAGGTGATTTGTTATGAGATCAGAACATCGGACTTGCAGAAATTATCGGATGAATAAAATCTGCAAATCCGATAATTTCTAAGAATCCGTAGTTCTATCTGCTTTTGTCATGAAAATACAAAAGCTTCGAAAGAGTCCGCTCGCATTTGAATATTTTCGCGGTTAAAATAGCGATCATTGGCTTTGACGGACCGGGTGGGGACATTGACCATTTATTTTTGCAGAATATCTTTTTCCTTTCCATTTGAAGGTAACAAATTGCCCAAGAAATCCTGCCACCACAATGTAAAACGGGTGCAAGAGTGCAGTTAGAAAAAAGACGACTGGTTTAAATTGCATTTGAATTATTTTTTTACCTCTTGTGAGGAAAGTATATTCAACAACTGTTTTGGTTAAAAAACCAAACAACCAAATCGGAAACAATTTTGGCATAAAGGGAACTACGAAAAGCCCTACAAGCAAAAGAAAGTTGAGCAAGTAAACGCCAACCAGTCCCAAGGTCAACGGGGCTTTGTAATGACGGCACTTAGAAGCGTACCGGATTCTCTGATGGACCAAAGCTCGTAGATTTTCTGGCGGTTCTGTTGGTACAAAAGCTTTTGGACTTACTGCATAGTGAATTTTCCAATTCGTGTTTTCCCGCACCTGTTCAAGAAAGAAGTCATCATCTCCGGATATCCAATTACCGATATGGTGAAATCCTCCGATTTGTAAATAGACCTGTTTGCGATAGGCTAAATTCCCTCCTGAGCAGCTTGTAGGATAGCCCAGTCCAGCACTGGCAGCGGCGACGCAGGCCATGGCAAAATAATCTAAAGCAAGAATTTGGTGGAAAAGCGGGGCGGAAGAGTTTTCAATACTGTAGGGGTTAAATCCAGCCACCACGCCAACTTCGGCATCGAAATATTTCATCAGCTCCATAAGCCAGTTAGGGCCAGGCTGGCAGTCCGCATCGGTGGTGACAATGATTTCTCCAGTAGCATGTCGGATGCCTAAATCGATCGCTCTTTTTTTAGGCGCTAAATAGGGCGATCCATCCTTGATTCTAAATAGTGAAATTTGTCTGTGATTTACGGTTAAGTTTTTTACAATTTCAGCAGTTTGGTCCTCGGAGCGGTCATCTATCACAATAATCTCAAATTTAGTTTTTGGATAGGATTGGCTCAAAATAGCCATCAAACATTTGTGAATATGTCTTTCTTCATTTCTGGCAGCAATAATGACAGAAACCTTGGGCTGCTGTTTGTTTATGCCGTATTTGAGGTTCAGCAGCCCCTTTCTCAGTACAAACAGAGTTAGAACGTATAACGTTATTAACAAAACGAGTGGAATTGAAAAGTAAATCATATCATTTCAAAGATTTGAATCCAGTCGGTAGCTGTGGTTAATCACTCTCATTTTTAATAAATTGAATTATCCGGGATCGCTGAAAACTTAAGTCCGCGATCCTTGAGTCTACCGAGTGATTCTTCCAAGGCCTCTAAGGTGTATTTACTGTTGGGATGGCCATCGTGAAGCAGAATGATTTGTTTAGGCTCAACTAACTTAATTATTCGCTTTTTTATTTTCCTAGATGTGGCTTGTTTCTTAAAATCACCTACTGAACAACTCCAGAGTACCATTTTGTGTTTGGTCTTTTCTAAGACATTCAGCAAATTCATTCCAAAGATGCCATAAGGCGGTCTAAATAGTCTGGGCTTTTGTCCCGTGACTTTAAGGAGGGTTTCGTTAGTTTTGTTAATCTCATCGACGATTTGTTGTTTTGATTTGCCCAGCATTCTCTGATGACTATATGAATGATTGCCAATGGTGTGACCTTTTGATTGAATATCTTTAACAATGTCGGGATAACATTCAGCTTTTTGGCCCAAAAGAAAGAAAGTCGCCTCAATATTATACTTTTGCAGTAAATCCAAAAGCTTCGGTGTAATGTCTTTATCTGGGCCGTCATCGAATGTTAAATAAATATTGTGATCTCGCATTCGCCACATGATATTCGGATAAAAGTAATTGAAAAACTTAGAATTCATAGTACTTGACCTATTAAAAAGCGTTAAATGATAGACTCAAATTAAATTAAAACCGCCAAGCACGCCAAGAAGACGCTTAGAAGGCAGAAGCTTCATTTTAAATTGTGGTTCTTCTGATAATTTGTTTAATCACAGCGATGAAAAGCTTGTGTAGATTGAGTGAGAGCATTTGTAACCGCGAAAAATTTTTAACGCGAAAAAATAGAGTTTTGTTAGATTTCGCGTTTGAATATTTTCGTGGTTAAAATGACTCCACAATTTCTAACTTTAAAAGAGTCAAGGTAACTGTTCAGGTGTCACTAAAAAAAGCAAAACGATTTTGTTCCTTTGCGTGCTTTGCGCCTTCTCTGCGAACTTTGCGGTTAAATGAAATGACCACACGTTATCAAATCATTTAGCTTTAAGACCATTTTTTAACAGTATCCAAAGTCCCAACAGACTAGGAATTCCTACGTTAATTAAGAACAGCAAGATGGAGGCGTTAAAAGCTTGGGGGGCTGTCAGACCGATTTTATCAAAAAAGAAGACCGAAGCTCCCTCTCGAATACCCAAATCCCCAAAGGAGATAGGTAACAGTGTTTTCACCAGAAACACCGACGCCGCGCCATCCGCAGCCACAAATGGATTGACATTCTCAAAACTCAAAACTAAGCAAATGAATTGGGTCAAAAAGATTGAATAGAACAAAATCGAGAAGACTATGAGCATAACATATTGTTGCCCGCCAAAAGTAGAGGTCTCATTAAAAGGTCTAAATATCATTTTATGAATTAATGAAAACAAAGAAGGGCTGAACAATATTACCGCAAGAATCAAAAAAACAGGATATAAAATAAGTTTATGATTTGACACTTGCGTGTTTTGAGTTAAACATAATAATCCTGCCAGGCCAAATAGAATTATTATAAAGAGATTTGTAATCTTATCAATCATTACCAATTTCAAAGTTTTGATTCGATGAAGTTCTTTTACGAAAAATGCACGGCCAAATTCTCCCAATCGTGCGGGTGTGACAAGACCTAAAGGATATCCTGCCAAAAGGGAATTGAAAGCTGAGGTAAAAGGTGTCTCAGGATTCGCCAATTTTAAGAGGTAATGCCATTTGAGCAGTTGAATCAACATGTTCGGAATAACTAACAAGAGTGCTAATATCAAGTATTGCCACTTAGTCGATTTCAACACGTCCACTAAAATCGAAGCTTCTATGCTCCTAACCAGAAACAATAGGGCCAGAAACGCCACAACTAATTTGGCTCCAAATATTCCCCATGCCTTAAAGATAGAGCCGTAATCCCTGCGAGCAGTTGGAACAGATATCGAGGGAGCTTCGGTCGGTAAGCATTTTAGTTCTGAAAGTGCCATATTTTTCTGAGTTCCAAATTTTGTTGAAATCACAATCTTGTTTGATGGAGCCAAGCGAATATTGGCCGTTTTTGTCGAAGCAGCACGGAACAACCGAGCCATCCCAATTAACCAGCGTGCTAGTCCATGGTCGGCAACAGGGTCCTTTGCCCACGCGTTTTATTTCAAGATTCTTGGCATGCAAACGATATCTTCTGAATGAATCCGTTCTGGGCAGCCACTGGTACGCCTCTCCAGTTGTTTCAACATGTACCGTCTTTTTTAGTAGTTTCTCCACGCCCAATTCTCTGGCCAATGACTCCATGACTTTTATCTGATGTTCATTGTGTTTCATCACAATAAACTGAATGAAGATTTTGGGCGTTCTGCTCTTCTGCCTCTTTTTTTCGAACAGCAGGTTTTCAACGCCATCCATAACCTTAGACAAATTTCCGCACACGCGATAAGTTTCGTAACTTTGCTGGTCAGCACCATCTATTGAAACGATTATCGAATCGAGGCCAGAAGCTACGGTGCGTTGAGCGGTCACAGAATCCAAATAGTGACCATTGGTGCTGGTGGTAACAAAGATGCGTTTGCCTTTGGCATATTCAATGAATTTGAGAAATTCATTGTTAATGAACGGTTCTCCTTGCTGATAGAGGAGCAAGTAAAAAATATGGCCGCCAGTTTCATCGATTATTTTCTTAAAGGTCTCAAAATCCATAAGACCAGCTTTGCGGGTCATTTTGCCATTGCCGGTCACACAGAGTGGACATCTTAGGTTGCAGACATTTGTGGGCTCCACAGTAAGAATAAACGGAGCTCCCCAGATGAAATTCTTTTTCAATAGCGCCGAAAATAAATAGGATGAAACGGCCAAGACAGCGTTCAGGAGCCTTTTCAAGGTTATGGTCTTTAACAACAGTTTAAACGGAATTTCTTTCATCTCTCTAAATTAGAATTGGTTTGTCAACTCAGTGTGTCTTGGTGTCCTTTGTGTTGACTCTTTAATTTTCGGCCAATCAAATACCACGTTGGATTGACAAAATAGTTAAAGAAACCAAATTCATCGTTTACTAAGCCACAGAATACGTCCTGTAATTTTGATGCTCGTATCAATTCTACAACTTTTAAGTGGATATCGCTATTAACTACTGCCTTTGGACGAGTAAACAACTGTTCTGCGATCTTCTTGTTGACAAATTGCAGTCGGATGCTTTGTTTTTGAAATAAACGGCGGATTTTGAAAAGCGAAAGCAACGCAGCAAAATCTCGTCTAACCCTGGTTTCCCTGCGAATTAATCTGGTCATAAAAAAGGCCACGCCATTTCTTGGCAAAATGGACATGAATGGGAGAGCCCAGTGCGGATCAGCAACAAAGTTGAAAGGAGACCAGCGATTGGGTGTAGAGATATAAATTAAACCTTGCCGCTTCAAAACTCGGGCTGCTTCCTTTGCCGCTAAGTGAGGATTAGGTAAATGCTCTATTACGTCTTGCAATATTATCACTTCGAAGGTTTCATCATTGAAGTATAGTTTCTCAGCGTTTCCTTCCAGTACCATAAGATTTGAATTCAATAGTGACGCTGCGTGTTCGAGCTTTTGAACTCTTTTCAGATCAAGGTCAATCGCGGTGACTTCCGCACCTCTCGCTGACAGTGCCAAAGCCGTACCGCCGTCACCACAGCCGATATCTAATATTTTGCGGTTGACAATGGGCGTAAATGATTGGAGAATATCTGCCACCAGTTCACCGCGGTCACGGGCAAATTTAGAATAATTAGCCCACAGCCGGTAATTTGGATGGCTTTCCTTGGGGAGAATTCGAAACTCGTTCTGTTCGGTTTTTTCGGCTTCCACAGTGATTATTTCCATTTTGCCTTACCAATAAATCCAAGAGGAGCAATCAAAATTTGGTTGAGGAGATAAAAGATTTCCCAAACTGGAAACAGGAAAAGGAGGTACCATTTTTTGACTTTTTTCGAAATCAAAACAAGAGAAACTAGATCTAAGATCAATTTAAGACCAAAAAATGAAAGCGCTGGCAGAAGGTACTTTGGATTAACGAACGAAAATATCAGGAAACTAAAAAAATAAATATTCGCAAGGTTGAACAGCAAATAAGCGGCCTGTAGTAGTTTGTTATAATATTTACTGGCAGATACATGTCGGCGTGTCTGAGAAATAAAAGTGGACAGATTGTGAGCTGCCGGACTTGGCACCGCTGTGTTTGGATTCAGGCAAAAATTGATACGCCAGGGAGTAAGTTTTTTCACCAATTGAAGAAAGAGGTCATCATCTCCTGAAAGACTATGGTTGATCTTATGAAATCCGTTGACTTCATTAAACAATGATTTACGATAAGCCAAATTTCTTCCAGTGCATGTGACCCCTACATTCCAACCTGCGGCACCAGCAGAAACAAAAGCCGCCGCCAAGCCGTTCAGGCTGATAAGTTTACTCAAAACGTGACCGTTGGTCGCATAAGGCGCCAGCCCCATTACCAGACCCACATCGTCATTGAAATAAGGAACAGTAGCAGAAATCCATTCTGGCGGTGGTGTGCAGTCGGCGTCGGTAGTAAAAATCAATTCCCCGGTAGCTTTGGATATCCCTTGACTCAAGGCATATTTTTTTGGACTGATATTTTCTGGAGTTCTTAGAATTCTCACGATTTCAAGATTACTGCTTTTTGATTCGTGCTGCTCTAAAATTCTTGGTGTCTGATCAAAAGAGCGGTCATCTACTACGACAATCTGGGTTAACTCTTTGGGATATTGTTGGGAAAAAAGGGCTTGCAGACAATTTGGCAAATTCTTTTCCTCGTTCCTTGCTGCTAAGACTACGGAAACGGTTGGATGATGGTCTTCTTTCTTCTGTTTTAAACGCAAAAATCCGGAAATCAAAAATATAAGGATGGATAAATAAATCATTCCCGAAATAATTGCTGTAATTATATAAATATCTAACATAAGTAGAATCCCGTAACAATTCTGACAAGATATTGAAAATTATGCGAAGCTTCAACATTTTTTTTGAAAGGGAGGCATTAAAAAATTGACTTTTTAAATTAATATCAATACTTTTAAGTAATGAAAAAACGGCCTTTTCTTTAGACGTATTATCAGAGTATGGATTTTATTGAAATTCCCTTAGCCTATGGACAAAAATTCTTAAAAATAAAAGTGAAGCGCGGGCACCTTTTGGGGGTATTACATCCGAAAAAAGTTCAGGTGCAACGACCTCCCCAGGACATAATCTCCAATTCATTGAATCTTCCAATTGCAACTTCAAAGTTTGAAGGAATTTTTCACCAACGAGAGAAAACTGTAATCATTGTGCCAGACAAAACCCGTCGGTGCGGCGCATCCATTTTTCTGCCCCTGTTAGTTAATCGACTTAACTCTGTTGGAATCGAGGATGAGGATATTAGGATCATACTGGCCACCGGATCACACAGTAAACACAGACCTCAAGAGATTGAGCACCTTGTCGGTTCTGAGGTTTATGAGCGAATCAACATCATCGAACATAATTGCCATAATGCTGATGATTTGATCTATTTAGGGGCGACCAAATTTGGAATCCCTGTCTATATTAACCGACATGTTGTAGACGCTGATCGTCGCATAGCCACTGGAACAGTCTTACATCATTACTTTGCAGGATACGGTGGCGGGCCTAAAATGATAAACCCAGGATGTGCCGGGTATGAGACCATCACAAAAAACCACGCTATGACCATTGACCCTGAAACTGGCAATATTCATCCAAAATGTCAGCCTTGTGTCTTAGAAGGAAATCCCGTACATGAGGATATAATAGACTCGCTAAAATTTATTCGAGTGGATTTTCTCCTGGAAACAATCTTGAATGAAAAAGGTGAAATTGTTGATGTAGTTTGTGGTGATTTGCTGCAAGCCCATCAAAAAGCTTGCAAAGTAGTAGATTCTATTTACAGAATTCCTATTAAGGAAAAAGCGGATTTGGTCGTGGCGAGTTGTGGCGGATATCCAAAAGACATCAATTTTATTCAAGCCCACAAATCTATTCACAATGCTTTTAATGCGGTTAAAGAGGGAGGAGTCATTTTGGCTTTAGCTGCGTGTGCGGAAGGGATTGGCTCGCAAACACTTATGGAATGGTTTAGGTTTTCGGATAACCTAACGTTAAGAAATAATCTGATAAAGAATTACAAAGTAAATGGTACTACGGCTCTTTCTTTAAAAATGAAAACGCAGTCTGCTAAAATTATTTTGATTTCCAAATTACAAAAACCGGTGGTGAAAGAACTGGGCATGCTTCCTGCTGCCACATTAGAAGAAGGCTGGAGCTTAGCCTGCTCGTTTCTTAGGGATGATTTTAAAAGCTATGTAATCCCGAATGGTTCTTTAACCTTACCCATTATGAGTGAATATGAAGAATAGAGTTAACTTTTTGCTTTTTGGCTTTGGTCTCATTTTAGGAACCATTCACTGTGCCGGGAGAAAACCAAACCCTCAATTTAACGATCCAAATTCTACTATTAGCCACGGACAGCAGCCACAAGGTAGGTTTTATACTAGCAAAGAAAAGTTATCTCTGAGCAAAACTCAATTAGTTCAAGTCATAGAATCATATCTAGGCGTACCTTACAGGTGGGGAGGTGCCACACGAGCTGGTATGGATTGCTCAGGATTTGTGAGTACGGTCTTTCGAAATGCTTTAGGTTTAGACCTTCCACACAGTGCCAAAATGATGTATCAACTCGGTGAATCCGTGGCGAAACATGAACTTAGGTTTGGTGATTTGGTGTTTTTTAAAAATATCGAATATTCGGGAGTATCGCATGTGGGAATTTACTTAGGTGAAAATTACTTTGCTCATGCCAGCACCACCAAAGGGGTAACCATTTCAAATCTTAGTGAAAAATATTATCGTAAACGCTACGTGAGTGCAAGAAGAGTCTATGAACAATAATGTAAATAGTGTTTGAACGAAAACTATAGATTCTAACCGTCCTTGCGAGGCGTTTTTTGCCGAAGCAATCTCATAGCGACCTAGTTAAGGAGATTGCTTCGCTGAGAAGCGCTCGCAATGACACTAAAAATTGTGTTTTCGTTCAAACACCAAATAGACTGACACTAGTCACATACTCAAAAATTAACTGATGGAGGAGCTATGTCACAAATTGAGCTCATTGAAATTCAAAAATATCTAAAAGAAAACAACATTGATGGCTGGCTGATTTTTGATTTTCGCGGTCAAAATCATATTGCTGTAAAGTTTTTAGATATACAAAAAGACCGTATTCTTACCAGGCGTTGGTTTTACTTTATCCCGCAACGTGGGGAACCGGCTTTATTGCTACACAAAATAGAACGTGACAATTTCCCTAAACCGCCAAATAAAACACAATTCTACGTGAGTTGGCAGGAGCTTAAGCAAAAACTCGGCGAAATCCTTGAACAGAGCAAAAGCATCGCCATGGAATATTCACCTAACTGTGCGATTCCGTATGTCTCATGTGTTGACGGCGGTACGCTCGAGCTTGTTCGAAGCTTAGGGATAGAAGTCGTGTCGTCAGCCAATTTGGTGCAGTACTTCCAATGCCGCTGGACACCCGAGCAGTTGCAGTCACACATAAGGGCAATGGAAAATCTGGAAACAATAAAGAGTAAAGCATTTGATTTACTTGGAGAGAAAATAAAAAAACGGGAGTCCATTAATGAATTTGAAATTCAAAAGTTTATATTAGGCCGTTTGGAAAATATGAATATGGAAACAGATGAACCACCCATTGTGGCTGTGAATGCCAATGCCAGCAATCCTCATTACGCGCCATCATCGGATAGATTTAGCCCTATTAATAAAAACGATTTCGTGCTGATTGATTTATTTGGAAAAGAGAAAACTCCTAATTCCGTGTATGCTGATATTACCTGGGTGGGATTTGTTGGGGACAGAATACCAGATAAAATTGTAAAAATATTTAACATCGTAGCCGAGGCGCGAGACGCTGGTCTGGAATTACTCAAAGAATCCGCCGCCAGTGGAGAACCCGTACAAGGATGGCAGGTCGATGCCCGGGTACGAGAAATTATTACCCAGGCGGGTTATGGCGACTATTTTGACCACAGAACTGGGCACAGCTTGGATACAAATCTTCACGGAAATGGTGTGAATCTCGACAGCTTAGAAACGCAGGATGAGCGAGAAATTATCCCGGGTGTTGGTTTCACCATCGAACCCGGTATTTACCTTGATGATTTTGGGGTAAGAAGTGAAATTGACGTGTATTATTCAGAGGATGGGCCTAAGGTTTACGGGCCGATTCAGCGAGAGATAATTGCAATCTTAAAATAATAGTTCCTCATAAGCTGTATATTCGATCTTGTCTGGATCTTCATTTAAAAAAGGGGCCAGCACCTCATCTTCCCAGACTTTCCAGTTTTCTGGATAGTCTTGTTTTCTTCGGGGATTTTCCGGAGTGCCCCACAACTGCTCCCAGGCTTCTCTGCTTTCGTAAACCCAGATGGCAGCGTAACAGCCTGTGCGTGAGCCTTTGATCCCTTTCACAAAATGATACTCCATGAGTCCTGGTAGTCGCAATAAGCCGCTTTCATGCGCTCCTTGGACCGCGTCCTCAAACTCTATTTCATCTACGTCTGGTTTTAGGACATATTCGTGGATGCTAATAATTTTGGGCATGGGTTTAGACTCCTATTCTCAAGTAGTGACTGGTCAGGCAGAACGAACCTGGTTAATCGTCTCCTGAAGCCGTTCTGCGGATGAGCGCAATTCTTTGATCTCTTTTTCATTGAGACTCGGTAACAGACGTGCTATCACCCCATCCTTTCCGACTGTACAGGGCAGAGAAAGACAGACATCGTGAATTCCAAACTCTCCTTGCAACAGGGTAGAGACAGTCAATACCGAGCGTTGATCCTTAACAATCGTTTCTACAATCTTGGCAACGCATACACTTACCGCATAATATGTGGCGCCCTTGCAGCGGATTATTTCGTAAGCGGCATTTTTCACCTTGTCCTTCACTTCGGCCACCACTTCTTTCAGTCTCTCTTCACTGCCAAAATATTGTGCTCCCAAGGGCTCGAGTTGCATCCCCCCAATGCTAACAATACTAAAAGGGATGACCTGGCTGTCACCATGCTCTCCTACTACGTAGGCGTGGATGTCACGATAATCACAGGGATCGGTCTTCTGTATCTCAAAACGCAAGCGAGCTGTGTCCAGCACTGTTCCTGAGCCGATAATCCGGCTGCTGGGAAACCCAGATAGTCCGATGGATAGATAGGTTAACACATCCACAGGATTAGAGACAATGATCAAGATTGAATCGGGTGCATATTGGGCAATCTGTGGGATAACTTCACTAAAAATGGCCGCATTGCGTTGAGTTAATTGCAATCGGGTTTCACCGGGTTTCTGGGCCACTCCGATGGTAATCACTACCACATCAGCGTCTTGACATGCCTCATAATCACCATAGGTTATACGGGTTGTGTTAAGCAGCGGTACCGCGTGGGAGATGTCGAGAGCTTCCCCTTTTGCTCGATCAAGGGTGCGGTTTACTAAGGTAATTTCACCAGCTAAATTGTGCATCATAAGAGTGAATGCACAACTCGAGCCCACCCGCCCTGCACCAACTACTGCGACTTTGGGAAGAGTATGGGTACTAATCATGGTTGTGCCTCCTTTACTTAAAAGAAAAACGTTGGAACGCCAGTCCTCTTTAGACGTTTTACGCCGGTCTTTCCCACTGCGGCCGATACGGCTCCTCTCGGAGTAGATGGCTCATAATCAGTTTGAGATAGAACAGAGAATAAACCATTGGAGTCCATGCGGAAGAGTAAAGATAAACAAGGCCATAATAAGCGCACCGATGTACAACATGAACGCAACGGGACGACGGAGATACAGTGGCGTTTTGACAATAACTGCTGCCGCAAGCAGAAGATATCCATAGGTTACCACAAAGAATGTCCACTCTTTTGGGAAGACGACGTCGCGTTTGTCACAATGCCACCGCAGATATCAAACGCAAGGTATGACGCGACTGCGATCTGCCAGCCGTTCCACGGAAGGTCAGCAAGGAACGCATAGGCGAGCATTACCAGTGCAGCACCAATGGAAAATCCATATTGAATGATGAGTTCAGCCTTTAATCAAAACTTATAATAGAGCACCTAACTTTAACTAATTCAAGAACTGCCCTTGCATCAGGTGCATTGTTTTTTGGCATTGCTTCATGATGTGCCGCTTTTTGCGTACTATAAAGAAAAATTAATTACCTTCAGTAATCATTAAAAAATCACATTATTTATCTTTCGGGTATAGACTTAGAATTATATTTTTTCCAAAAATGTGAAATCATAAATTTGTATTTTTTATCGTATGAGCTTTTCAAAAATCATATATTAGGAATAGCTCAGCCGTACAACTAAAATTATGGATGGCTGCTATTTGGCCACTGAAGTCGCGATGTTAGGACTGGTCGGGTTCACATCTAGAGTCTTGTTTTTCGGGATGATCACCAGATCCATGTCCTCCATAACAATTACACCAAGCAGCGGCTGATCTCCCATGACCAAAGCACCTGCAAATCCAATGCGATTTTTGAAGCGGATTTCAATGGGACCGACATAAGGAACTATCTTTAGACTCCCGCCTGCCAAGATAACTTCTTTTTTGTCGATTTCATCCAATTTCAACTGAATTTTTATGTGCTCTGGAATGCATAAATGTACAGCACCTGAATCAACTAACGCATCAACTTTAAGGGGTGCTATATCAGGTTTTCCAGGGTTCTTGAGTACTATATTTGCATTAACCAATCCCATATTTATTACTCCTTTTGATCTCAATTATTCTTAACGCCTCACAAATGATTGTACAGTTTCTGTATAACATGCAATCTGTAAGGATCTACAGAAACTGCTAACATCGCTACTGCGTTCCGCACGGTCGCAGACGCCAGGCGGAACAAGTGAGTAACCAATTTTTCTTGGTATAACACCAATATATTTAATGTACTATCAAAAAGCAATAAAAATATTGCATCTTTTTAGAACAAAAATAGTTATTTTTCCATAAAAAGCCTTGACTTTTAGGAATTATACGACTATATTTGTGATAACTTTATATCGTGGCTTGCAACCGCAAGATATACTGTATATAGTAGTTTCTTACTTGAATTCATTAATCCACAGCGATCGAGTGATTAAACATCGAGGGAGCTTGTGTATTTAGAAAGTTTGGAAATTCACGGCTTCAAATCCTTTGGGAAGAAGACGAAATTTGTGTTTACCGATGGGATTTCTGCCATTGTTGGGCCGAACGGCTGCGGTAAAAGCAACATCGTCGATGCCATTCGCTGGGTCTTGGGCGAGCAGAAGTCGGGTCTGTTGCGCAGCGACCGGATGGAAAATGTTATCTTCAATGGTTCGAAATCCATGAAACCATTGGGAATGGCCGAAGTTTCTTTAACGATACACAATACCAAGAATGTTCTCCCTGTTGAATATTCCGAAGTGGTAATTACCCGCCGACTTTTCCGTTCTTCAGAGAGCCAATATCTCATAAATAATTCCCTGTGTCGTTTGAAAGATATTCAGAACCTCTTTATGGACACAGGAATGGGACCCGATGCTTACTCGATTATCGAGTTGAGTATGGTCGAGTCCATTTTGAATGGCAAGGCAGAAGACCGCCGTCGAATTTTTGAAGAAGCGGCCGGTGTGACGAAGTATAAGATGCGCCGAAAGGCAGCTTATCGGAAATTGGAAGCCACCGAAGCTGACCTACTTCGACTGAATGATATTATTAGCGAAGTAGAGAAGAATGTTAGCTCCTTAAATAGACAAGTGAAAAAGGCCCAGCGCTACCAACAAATTAAGGAAACGGTTGCCGAGAAAGAGATTCGATTAGCTACGTATCAATTTTCAAAAATTCAACTCGAATTGGAACCACTCGTTGAAAAATTGAAACAAATGCAAGACGAGCGGGCAGCCCTCATGGTTCGATATGATGAAAAAGAAGCAGAGATTGAAGAATTTAGAGTTAGGCTGCTGGAAGTGGAGAGAAATCTCAGTGCCCGACAGAAGGAATTGAATGAGCTGTCGTTAAAGATCCAGAAAAAGGAAGAGCAAATTCTGGTTGGCAGGGAGCGTCGAAAGGCTCTCGAAGATACCAAGCAGAGGCTTGTTCGAGATGAAGAAGAGTTAAGAATCAAAATTGACAAGACCCAGGCCCAAGAAATCGAAGCCAAAGAACAATTACAGGTGCTATTTCAGAAGATCCAGGAAGCCGAAAATGATTTTCAAGAAAAAAATGTCAATCTGAAAGCGACGGAAAAACGGGTGCAAGAAAAAAGGGAAAAGCTAAAAGCGCTTGAGACCCAACGTTTGAGTATGATGGATGGCTTGTCAGAAAGCAAAAAAGAAGAAGAGCGGCTCAAGACCCAACTTGAACACATCACTGACAGAATAGGCAAGATAGAGCAAGAGCTTGAAGAGAATGAACTGCTGGAAAAGATTCGTGCAGACAAAAAGTCTAAGATCTTAGCAAGAAAAGCCAGCTTTGAAGAGGAATTGAAGCATCTAAAACACGAGCAGAATGCCGCCAATAAGGAGATAAGTTCATTAGAAAAACAAAAGGAGTCTTCCAAGGAAGAGATACTAAATAGACGTGGGGAACGACAGACGCTTAAAGAGCGAATCGAGCTGTTGAAAAAATATATTGAAACTTACGAAGATCATCCGGAAGGCGTTCAGCATCTGCTTCTGCAAGGTTACCTTAATGGTGGCTGCAAAGGCACGTTGGCTGATATTCTCACCGTAGAGGCCAAATACCGTCGGGCCATCGAAACAGCTCTTGGTGAAGCAGCGGTTTCACTAATAGTAGAAGGCACGGACCAGGCTTTGCAATGTATCGAGGTTTTGAAAACTGAAGGTAAGGGAGCGGTGACGTTTTTCCCACTGGAAAGGTTTACCAACAGGAGTAAACGTCGTGAGGTTGTAAGGCCAGATATTAATGCTCGGGTAACAGAGGGCGTGATTGATTGGGCTTATAATTTGGTTCAATGCAGCAGCGATTATCAGCCTCTGATAGAAACACTTTTGAACGAATATCTAGTGGTTTCGGATTTAGACACGGCCAAACGACAGGCAGAACGCCTGAACGAGCAAAGAATAAATCTAATTACCTTGAATGGAGAAATCATTTCTACTTGGGGACCTATCAAAGGGGGCGCAAACGGTGCCTACCAGTCAGGAGTGATTGGGCGCAAGGCTCTGATTGAAGAGCTGCAAGAAAAATCAAAATCTCTTCATCAACAAATAGAAAAGGACGAGCAGCAACTGAGAGAATTGCACAATAATTATGAAAGCGCTTTCAAAAGAGAGCAGCAATGGGCAAAACAGTTAAAGGAAACCGAAAACCGAATTACCGAAGCAGAGGTGCAGTTAGCCCAGCTCAACTATGAGTCCCAAAAAGAACGCGAAACCCATGAAAGAATCTCAAAAGAGCACGAGGCGCTATTAAAAAATCAGAAAGTATTAACAGAGAAAATAGGTAGGGTATCGCCGTCGTTGAACGATTTAGTCGAGAGCAAATCAAAATTCGATGCCCAATGGCAGCAGATTTCTAACGAGTTGGTGATGTTGGATGAACAGCTTAAGGAGCAACGATCTCTAACTCAAGATAGTAAAGTTAAGCTGGTGGGACTAAAAGGAGAGGAAAGACATCTTCAGGGTGATATTTCTAAGCTTCAGGAATTTTATAGAGAACTAAATGAACATTTGGCTCGATTGGAGCAAGAGTTTCAGACGACCTCGGCTGAATATCAAGAACTAGCAAAAAACATTGAGAAAAATAAGTCGGCTATCCAAGAAGACTTTGAAAAACATCAAGAATTAGAATCGACAGTTCACCAAATTGAACAAGAGTTTTTGTCTGGCAAGGAAAAGTTAGAGGCAAAAGAAAAAATCATCAAGGAGATTCGAAACGAGAAGGACGAGGTTTCCGAGGCTTTGCATGGCATAGAGCTGCGGGTTTCAGAATTGAAAATGGAGGGGAATAACATCAAAGAGAGAATCAAGGAAGAATATAATTTTGAAGTTAGAAAAGAACCGTTGGATGAAACCCTTGAATCAGAAGCGCTCGCCGAAGAAATTACCAACCTTAAGAATAAAATAAAAGCGATGGGGCCTGTCAATCTGCTGGCTTTGAAAGAGTATGAAAACGAGAAATCTCGACTGGATTTTTTGACGACTCAGAGAGCGGATTTAATTGAAGCGGAATCAAACATTAGTGAAACCATCAACGTCATCAATAAGACCGCTCGTGAACAATTCTCTGGAGTATTTGAAAAAATTAGGCTCAATTTTATTGAAGTGTTCAAAGGATTTTTTGATAGCGGACAAGCAAATTTACGATTAGCTCCCGGAGAGGACCCATTAGAAGCCGAGATAATAATCGAGGCCGACCCCAAAGGACGCAGACTCGGTTCGCTATCCCTTCTCTCTGGCGGTGAGAAGGCTTTAACCGCTATCTCTCTGCTTTTTGCCATCTATTTAGTTAAGCCGAGTCCATTTTGTATATTAGACGAAGTGGATGCCCCTTTAGACGATGCAAATATTGGACGATTCGTCAAAGCCATACGTAACTTCTCTGGCAACACTCAGTTTATCATTGTTACGCATAACAAACTCACCATGCAAGCTTCAGACTGTCTATATGGTGTCACTATGGAGGCAGAAGGAATCTCTAAGGTTGTTTCGGTGAAGTTTGCAGACCTACCAGCGGCCAACTCTGTTTCAGCGGCCTAGTTTTACCCTGAATTTTGAGACCTGCTGTACTAAAACATTTGGTTTTACTTCTTATGCTCACCTATAAGCTTCAAGTTTGGCCGTTCAGCTCAATTTGAAAAATAGCCCACAAGAAAAGAATTTCTTGACATTGGTTGCTCAATGTGGTAAAATTATTATGTCCTTTGTCAGTAGTTAAGATATTAAAAGCGGTGCATTACTCAAGACTAAAAATGGCAAATCTATATAGAATACTCCTTACCCTCACATTGTCAGGGTTGATGGTGTCTGTGGTGGAGAAACAATGATTGAAGGATCATGTATTGCTGTATGGCACATATCGGATACACCAAGAGAACGGTTACGAGCATTCGCAAAAATGAAATTTATGACTGACATCATTTTAGCATTTTGGGCTTTTTTCCTATTTGCTCCCTCCAGTCCAGCTTCCTCTATACAAAATCAAAGGCTTTTACAGTTTAATCTGGATTATGCTTCATTTAAACATGAATACCGAAATCTTTACGTAGAGATTTACTATTCGTTTTCTCTACGTCAATTCGAGTTTGTTGAACAGGATTCCAATAAGGTAGCCATGTTCAATATTGAAGCAAAAATCTTCCAGCAAGATACCCTCAAGTTTAGTCAAAGTTGGTCTGGTAGAAGTGTAATTCCTGGTGAAGAAACGCTTGAACGAGACAAAGAATGGTTTACATTAACTACTCTTACCCTACCCCCTGGTAACTATCGCTTGGTTACTAAATTAAAAGATGTTAATTCTGCGAGCGAGGGCGTCAAGGAAGTGGATTTAGAATTGAGTGCTTTTCCCGAAGAGAGATTATGCTTAAGTGATATTGAGTTGGCCAATTCCATCGTTGAAGATACGGTTGGCGGGCTGTTTACTAAAAATCGCTATCGCGTTATTCCAAATCCAAGCGTACTATACGGACTCGAAAGACCAATGCTGTATTTCTACTCAGAAATTTATAACCTAAGCAAATCTGCTTACAAGGTAGACTATACGATACTGGATAGCCAAAGAAATGCTTTCAGAACCTACCCCACGAAGATTCGAAAAAAGTCGGGTACTGCTTTGGTGGAAGTTGGAGGAGTAAATGTGGTAACTTTACCAACCGGTAGGTATTTATTAGAGCTTAAAGTTACAGATCTGGGGAATTCGTCGCAAGCAAGCCAGCGGAAAAAATTCTATATTTACCGTCCAGAAAAGACTGTTCAAACTTTGCCAAAAATTAGAGCTGAAGAAAAAGATAATCCCCTAATTGAGTTTTATAAGAGTCTCTCGCAGGAAACAATTGATGAGGAATTTGAAACTGCCACATACATCGCTGCGACCAAAGAAAAAAAAATATTTAAGACTTTAGATTTAGATGGAAAACGAGAATTCATAGCGCGATTCTGGTGGAAACGGGACACAAACAGTGAGACAGCAAAAAATGAGTTTAGAGAGGATTATCTGGCTCGAGTAAGTTTTGCTAATGAGTATTTCGGCA
>JBHIAW010000023.1:0-24015 GCA_046758765.1 bacterium | reverse complement strand
AGACTATTTCATCTGTACGCGTGACCCACAGAAATCGACATAGAGCCATATTTTTCAATTGGCTTTCACCCAAAAACTAAGAAGGGTTGGGCAAAATCTTACCCAACCCTTCTTATACTGATGTACTTGTTAATTGATTTCTTGCTTTAGAATCCGAGTTTTATCTGAACTACATTACTGGCATCGAAGAAATCAACATCACGATAGGCATAGTCAATAGTCACACCAACCTTGGGGAAATCATAGTGGATTCCAGCACCTAAGGTTAAGCCATAGATGTAACCACTTTTTCCTGTAGGATCGTCAGCAACGTCTGGCGCCAGGCTGTAACCTAAGCGGGCGAAAAATAGATCGTTATAGTTATACTCAGCTCCAAACCGGCCTACATCATCTGTAAAGTTGTTGTCTTGAAACAGGCCCATGAAGTTAATCTTGGAAGTTTCACCCATAGAATAGGAATAAGAGGCACCAATCTCAAGCACGGACGGCAGTTCATCACGTTGAGCCTCGACCGCAAGCGGTCCCGGGGTTCGGTCGGTATCAAGTACATCGGCCCGGCGCAGCAACCCAGTACCAGAATATTTCATACTTGGGCCAATATTCTTTACCACTACAGCAATATTAAGTCCATTAATGTTGCCCAGATTGCTGTACTGCACACCTATGTCAAAAGCAAAGCTCCTGGCGCTGACGCGATGGATGTCCTCACTAATAACATTCAGTGTGGTTCCAACCGAAATCCGATCAGACAACGCCCGTGAGTAGGTTAGTCCTGCCACGATAAACTGTGGATTAAACATTGCGCCGGTTCCATCTGGGAATTCTTCGGTTGTTACGGCAATGTCTCCGATGTCCAGGGCTTTTATGCTAACGCCTATACTGCCTAAGCCGCCAAACTTGGCGGCGACCGCCACGTAATTCAAAGTCATGTCCGCTATGTAGGTCATGTGGGAAAACATGGCGCCGGCGGTATAATCTGCAAGAGCCAGGCCCGCTGGGTTCCAGTAAATAGCCTCAACGCCTTTGACCATCGCTAATGAGGCACCGCCCATGGCAATATAGCGAGCACCCACAGGAATTAACAATTCTGAAGCGGCGTTCGTCCCAACACGTTCTTCTTGGGCGATTCCAGTTACACTGGTCAATAGTAGCAAGGCCAGGCAGGGAACCAGTAGTTTATAAAAAATCCTCTTCATAATTATTCTCCTATTGTTTGCTTTATTTATTCTTCTGAAATTTTAACATTCTATGCAGCGGCCCTAACCACCAGACCGCTGCATAGAGTACCAACCTCCCTAGAAGTTTCTAAGGAACTGCTGTTCCATAATAATCGCCAACTTCAAGTCTTTGCTCATTCCCAAATCAGGAAATTCGATATGGGCAATGTAAATACCACTTGCCACTGGCAGATCCTCTTCATTCTGTAGATCCCAATTAATAAATTGTGATTGGTCATCTTTTTCAATGGTTCTTACCAAGGCACCAGCTATGGTGAAGATTCGAATGATCGCTTTTTGTGGCAAATGGCTGAATGTCACATAGCGGTTGAAGCGATTCAATTCACGACTATTAAAGCCATTATAGGGATTCGGGAACACATTCACCAGTTCACGCAAATCTTGCTCAGCCGTGGACTTACTGAAAGCTGGTCCTGTACTCGTGAAGCTGAATATGTCAGAAGGAAGGTTTATGTTGGGCGCAATCATAGTCAAAGTAAAGTCTGCACCCAACGGCTCACGGCTACCCCGCTGAACATTCCACAAAGCCCACATGACCGGGCCACCGTTCTCAAGGATCTCCGCCATAAAGTCCCGGCCACCGGCGTTTGGATTCCAGTTATCACCGGTTTCATCGTAATCCGAATCCAGAATAAAGGTGTAATTATACCGGATGTCACCGCCATTGACGTCAACATAATCTGGATCAGCCGGATCCCATAGTTTGTGAAGGTCCCACTGACCATTCTGATCCCGGTCACGGACAACTACAGAAAGCTGACGCGGTGGGTCGTACTCAGTATCCCAAACCCGGAAAGGAACCTTGGCAACCGATGAGTGATTTCCTCCACCCCAAGTAGCGTATAAGTTGGCAGTCTGGCCATCCTCTGCAGCTAATTGATACGGCTCACCGATATCGTATTTTCCGTTGCCATTTAAGTCAGTATAACTTTCTTTGGCATACCATTCCATAAAGATATCATGGTATTCCGCAGGCTGTACGGTGCTCTCTCCCCAAAAATTGAGACCGAGGAAGCCACCACCGAAAAGCAGCTCACCACCAAACCCAGACGAGCCACTAATCCAGCGTCCGCCTTCGTAGTCCCAGTCTGTACCTACCAAGGGCGGCCCCTCTACGACTACTTGCAGGCCGTCGGTGATAAGATAATCGGCATCCCCGCTCTGATTTGTTTGATCGGCCAGTAAAGTATCCCCTGTCGTTGTATTGACCAAGTTCCAAGTTTGAGCCTCCGTAAATGTCACTTCATAATTCGCATCCACGGTTTTGCTCGGATCGATCACATTGGCCGTGACACTGCCATCACTTTCACCCACATGGGTAACCTCGAGCGTCTGACCCGGCGTGAGCGTATGTCTGGTACCCGGCTTGGTGGTTTGTGGCACGACCGTGAGAACGGCTGGCGGGCTTTCCAGCGTTTTGGTAGCCAGCCCCACTTCAGGATTAAAACTGTATGAGGTTATGCCAAAGAAATAAGTTTGGCCATTCACCAGTGGAGCTTCACGGATTCGGTCCGTATCAAGCGTTATCGTACGATTTATTCCAGAATTCGAGCCAAATTGTACCGGTAGTTCGAGAATCAGTCCCGACGTTGGATCAAATGTTTCCTGAGCAATCACCGTCACCTCGTTGACCACGTCAAAGGTAGCCAGTCTGATGCCCTGGTCAAGAGAGGCGCCGCCGGTTGGCAGTTGATAGATATTGTATCCTTCAAAAGCGAACCCTCTTTCAACCGAGCCTTCCACAGCACTGACGGCTTCCGGGTCCTCACCCCAGTTCAACAAGATTTGGCCATCAAATTCGGTCGCACTGACGACTGGTGTCGGCGGTGGTTTCGGCAGTTCAAACAGATTGTCAAACGCTTCTTGAGCGAAACGATCGACAAATTTCAGAACCGAAACACTCGAAAGTCGGTCTGAACCCAGAGCCGCCATCACCGCCACGACCGTCTCCTGGGTATCACCCAGGGCCATGGTAAAAGGTCCTGCAACCAAAAGTAGACGTCGGTCGCCCGGGTTCTCATCTATCCAGCCCGTTCCAGCCACGGGATCACCAGGGACACGAAAGTATGTTCGGTTTCCTTCCGGGTCTTTCCACGGATCGGGTGGGAATTCTGGACGCGGCCGGAATCCCCGCAGCAAGTTCCACCATTGCAGGGTTCCGTTATAATCCCCACCTCTGGTGGGATCGCTATCCACTTGTCCGGCAGCAAAAAAGGCAAACGAACTCATGGGTAAATTGCGCCACCCAGGGCGTTTTTTCAAACCAAAAATGGCTACGCCATCGGGATCTTCAACCAATGGTCCGGCGAAGAAATCATAACCCGAGGCTGGCGGGGGCAGTCCAACAGAAGCATAGTTCGCATCATTGGTTTGCGAATTGTAGGCATATCCCATACTTAACGTGGTATCACAACCGACAAAGTCATCACCAAAACTACCCACATCAGGATCCGACCATTGGCAGAAATAGGTACTATCAATGGTGGCAAACGATGGGGTGGTTGCGGTACCTTTCCATATGATTCGGAATTGCTTAAATATGATTTGGCCAAGAGCATCGGCACGTCTATAAGCCCATAAGGTCACCTGCAATTCAAAACCAATGGATGGCGAGCCGTAAAGAGTTTGGACTGTGCCTGCATGCAGATCATTGGCTACTAACCACACAACTTGATCGGCGCCCGCCACACCCGGTTCATCGGCGTGCTTGGCGGGGTCAAATTCCTCACCCTCTTTGGGGCGGAGCTTAGGCGTGCCGTCGGCATTAAAGCCCGGAGTGTACACCCCATCGCCATCGGCATCATAAAATGGCGCACCTTTTTCTGCGGGCCAGTCTATCCAGTCCCGTTCATATTGCGCCCGAACTTCTGCAATTTGCGCTTCTGTCACATCTTTTGCTTCTATTTCATTGAGCTCGGCAGCATCCTGTCTTAATTCTGCGGTTGGATAATCCGCACGAATCCGCCAGACGCGGTCTACGGCTGGATCACCAAATGGTTCGGCTTGGCCCGCAGAGATGATGCGGCCTGGTACGCAACCATCATCATAAGTTTGACCACCCACACGAACCAAAGGTGATCCGCCATCGTTGACTTGCCCCCCCCAAATAAACCCATCTTGATAGATGGCGGCAGTGGTGGTTCCGTGGCCGCGCGGGAAATACAGGCCTGAATCCCCTCCCGGTGTAACGGCCGATTTACCCTGAGAATAAATCCACATCGCCACCTGACCAACGTTCACCAAGGTACGATTGACGCCTTGCAGTGATTTGGTCAGACGAACACTTCTATTAGGTCCTCCATCACGGTCCACCGCAGCAAAAGTCTGCTCACTTAGAATAAACAAACCCGCCGCGAGAAACAGGAGGAGCATGATCAAAAATCTCTTCATTATTTTACCTCCTTAATTTATATGATTCAACTTTTTCTACACCTTGAGTTTAATTCGACAGGCTCTGACCAACACTCTGGTCTTGAGCCTGTCGAAAAGACCATTGTCTTAGAATTCAATCCTGGCGCCCACGCGAATTTGACGCGGAGTACCAAACAAATCGAACCCACCTCGTCCCGCACCATCGTCACGACTGTAGTTGATACCATTGCCACTCAAATTGATGGCATTGTACAGAGCCAGGAATGGGTCTCCACCATGGGCTGCAATGATTGAAGCAGAACCGTCATAAGCCAAGAAACCATCATCCCAGGGATTACCCGTTCTCCGGAACACATTAACCACGTTGCGACGATTGGTAAGATTCTGTACGTAGATGTAGAAATTGGTATCAAACTTTCCAAAATCGATCGTCTTATCGAGACGCAGATTAACCTCCCAGTTCCACGGTGTAAGAGAACCGTTGATATTTTCCAGCGGGCGGCGAGAGCGCGGATCAGTAATTTGTCCCGTAAAGGACTCATCCTGCTGCCCAAAATCACCTTCAGACAGTGTGTAAGGATGACCGCTGCTGAAAGTGAGAAGGAGATTGAGACCTAAGTTTTCCAGAATGGGTCCGCCATCGCCTCTGCCAAAGCGGTAATCGAAATTGATGGAACCCCTGTGCGGCCGGTGGAAATCCAACGGTGAGATAACCGTGGGGGTCTCTCGTCCAAGCTCAACGCCGGCAATTGCATCATTAGGCAGGGAACCCGTACCAAGAGACCTTGAGAACGTATAGTTCAGTTGGGCGGCAACGCGAGCGGTGCGCCGTAATGTCAGAGACAACTCGACCCCTGATGTTGTTGAAAAATCCCCGTTTACCATAACGTTGTAAACTTGAGCGGGTGAAGCCGGATCGGTGACAACTCGAGTGATTTGGATTTGGTCTCTGATATTCTTATAAAACGCCGTCACATCAAAAGCTGCGTTGTCGGTAAATTGTTGGCTGAAACCAATTTCATACTGCGTGGTCTTTTCCGGGTCCAAACCTACGCCGACCACACCAGTTTGAAATGAAGTACCGCCGGTAAAGATGGCATCATACCAGGCCGCTCCATTGTATAAATCTGTCAAACGTGGTGCCTGCACGAATCTGCCATACTGCAGGTGAAACACGGTGCGGTCGGTTACCGGAAAGGCCAAGCCAATCCGCGGACTGAGCTCTACACTCGCATCCTTGTCTTTCACCTTAGTCAGGTCCAAACCTTGGTTGGTTCGGTCCCAGGGCGGGTTTTCCATATCCTCAAATTCAATGTCATCGTTGTCGATAACATCGAGACGCAAACCAGCGTTGATAACCAGGTCGGAGGCCTCAAACTTATCCTGCACATAGAATGATAAATACTTTGGATGCCTGGGGCCATTGGGTCCATCCTCGTCGATTTCATTACCAAAAGGATCGTATCCATAGGTGAATCTCATTGAGTGTCCCACGCCGGCACGAAATTGTCCGAGAGCCTGCGCATCTCCTGCTAAGGCAGCTCGGTATTGATCTGGGTTAGCTCTTGCTCTTACCAACTGCGACCGCTCTGACATAGTGAAAAACCTGGCGGTCCAACGTTCATAGGAAGCCCCAAATTTGATTTCGTGTTGTCGCATCTGGGTGGTAAACGCAAAGTTACCACCAATATAGCTTCGTTTGCTTTTGACATAATCTGAGGCAATTGGCGATCCCGGTGTCCAGAAATCAAAGCCATAAATATCCATGGGCTCGGTGCCCCCTCGCCACGGGCCATGTAGCGAGAAAAATGGGATGCCTTCCGCAGCGTTGGCCGTACTATCCCAGTAGGCCCAGAAATTATGCTTGAAGATAGGATCGTATTGCACCTCACGGCGGTCAAAGATATTAAGATTGACTTCATAGAAGGAGCGGGAAGTGAGAAGATGGGTGATTTTTAGATTCAAAACACCAGTGCTCAGTTCTTCCTGCTCAATACGGTCATTAAAGATCATACTTGGAAAATTACTGATGACCTCATCTTGTTTACGCCAAGAAATGGAGCCACCCAAACGGATGATAAACGGCTTTAAATCGTAAGTCAACGTACCGTTGCCAATCCACTGCTGGCGTGCGGCATTTGGTACATTGCCGTCCTTCATTACTATACCTTGACGCTGAATCATGGCTTCTAGATCCTCGTCGCGATTCGTTTCAAGGATGAGGGGAAATCTATTATGGGCAATATCTACCGTCTCGGAGTGTCGAAATTCAAATCCTTTAAAAAACCGCGCGATACGGTCGCTCTCTAAGATTCTTTGGCCCGCCAAGAAGAATTTCAACTTATTATTGGTTCCTGGAACCGGACCGCTCGCTGTTGCTGTTATGTCGCGGTATCCATAAGAATAGGTATCCAGAAACGTTTCACCCTCACTGGCAAAATCGTCTGTTTCGGCCTGCAAGGTGAAGTGGTAGTCCGGGGTGCCAGATTTCAACGTTGCCCGAATGATACCGGCATTGGCGCCACCGAACTCGGCATTGTAGCCACCTGCTTGAATTTGATATTCTTCCAAGGCTTCCGGAATCACTACAACATCCACTTCGCCATCATCAGCATCACGGACGTTCGCACCTTCTAAGTAGTATCCCACTTCATCCACGCGGCCGCCTCGGATGTACAAATTATCATCTTGCACCACGATACCCGGTTGCAGAGCAATGGCGGCTCCAACGCCTCGTACTGGCAGGTTCTTAATCTCTTCGTAACCTTGAATACGCACGGCGTTGGTAGCATTTTTTTGAACCAGCGGGCGTTCCGCCACAATGCTGATTTCGCTAACCTCCAAAGCTTCGCTCGGCATCTCAAAATTCACTTCTGTAGTTAAGTCAGAGTTAACCCTGATGTTCTCGATGCTAACATCCCGATAGCCGATAAACGAAGACTTCACTGAATAGGTACCAACGGGGACATTGAGTATCATGTACTCACCATTAATATCGCTCGCCGCTCCCAAGGTAGTACCCATGACCACAACGTTGGCGCCTGGTAATCCATCGCCGGTCTCGCGGTCAATGACTTTGCCTCTTATTTTTCCCGTCATTCCCGCATAAAGCAGGGCCGGGAAAAGGAGCACGGCGATCAAAATAAGAAAAATTTTTCGATTCATTACTTTACCTCCTTACTGCAAAGTTAATTAGAAATGCTGATTTTAAACTAACAAAGATTAGTTGTCATCGAAACCGACCAAACTGAGCGTGCCAGCCGCGGAACTCCCCATCAATATACCCGTGTGGCGCATATTGGAAAAACTAAAAGTTCCCACCAGCGTATCTCCTGCGGCCGTAGTAACAGTCATGGTATAGTCTCCGGCTGGAACACTGGCATAGGGTGAAACATCACCGTAGCTACCTGTTTCTGTAATCGTCGTGTCTGCTCCGGCGACCGTAATTTCGATATCCCCTGCATCAGGAGAAGCGTGCACACCCCTAAACATTGCCGTAGGAGTGGTGGGAGAATCAAAGGTTCGGCGCTCACTTAATCTGAGAAACCTTCGCGTATCGCCAACTAAAGGTAAAAACACTATGCTGCCTCTTTGGTCGGTATCCATGGCAATTGTCTGGGAATCACCGCTATTCAAGGCCACGACACGACTGCCCGCAGGGAAGGTCTGGTGAGCAATTGCACCGCCATAAGCTGCGGTTCCTACCGATGAGCCATCTACGCTGACCCCCACATCACCCAGGTCCTCCGCGGCATTAATAAATCGATACTGCGCGTTAAACTCTGGTGGCGTGGGTCCACTTGAGGGCACATCGGCACAATTCACTAGCCAGACCGCCGCTATCAATAGGGTCAGTATAACTGTGGTTAATTTTAAATTCATTTAAAATACCTCCTCTTAATGTGGACATGTTAAGTTCCTTTTAATAGACGGGAAGGAGAAAAAGAAAGGATTTTGAAAACCTCCTCCGAAAATAAATTTAGTGCCCTACACATCTCCATCGGCACTCCTTAAAATCTAAAATTCACCTCCTTTCATAAGAATTTTTTTTATTTTCTTAGTAACTGTTTCCTCCTCTGCATTGAATGTGGTACAAAATTGTACCATAGTGGAACGTTTCTTTCTATTTGCAAACACTATACCAGTGATTGCTATTTTTGACTGGCATATTTGCTGCTTTCGTAGTCTTATGAATAATAAGCACTTACATTTATCGTACAAATTTAGCCAAAAATCGGTTAGAGCCGTGTGTGCAAGTTTTTTCACATTTCTTTGACAAACTTTTGCACAGATATGGTTAAATATATTAGGCTTCCATTTGTAGACTTTACCGGTATCTGCAAATGTGCATATTGATTATCACAACCTTTTGCTCGTAGTTGACCAAAGATGCGGCTCTCGAAATTGTTAACGAAACTGGCGCTTCTTGGAGCTGCAGAGACTCAGGAAAACGTGTACAAAAGGAGAAGCCTCTCGGCTAACAATCCCTCGCAACGCAACCGTCTCGTTTGCAAAAACCCTCAATCGAGTCGATTGAGTTACAATTTTGGAGGAAATCGGAAAGGAAAAGAATTATTGGAAAGAGACTTGTTCATAATAAATTACGAAAACTGTAGATTATGATCGTCATTGCGAGCGTGCGATGATTATCACCATTTTATCAGGACGAACAGCCGGTATAAGTATGCATATGGTTCAAGAGGAATCTCTTCTGCCTTAAGATTCTTCCAGAATCACATAAGAGTCAAACTCAGTTTGGTATAGCCAGTCCTGCTCTTCTTAGAAGCCCCCACAACAAAAATTTCTTGTCTTAACTATCGGAAACTTACTACCGTTACCTGAAGGCGCGATTTCGCAGTGTAACTCAACTCGTCTCGATTGAGCTGCGTACATCACCCGACTTTGCCGCCTTAGTGGGCGACATCACAAACGAGGACGTGTTTCTTTACGAGCCTGACTGCGTTAAGCGTGTCCTAAAAGCTCTGCCCACGCTACGCGTGGTTTTGCATGAAAGAAACGACTAACGCGTTGAAGATCGTTCAGTAGATTGCTACTGAACGTTCAATTAAACAGGGATATTTGTCTCTGTGAATGGACAAATGTCCCCTTTCATTAATATGTTCTGGATGCATATCCAGAATAATCGACAACGATTCACAAACGAGACGTTTGCGCTACAAAGACGAGGCGTTTCTTAGAAGGCGTTTTTTACCGAACCAATCTCATACCTGCCTAATTGAGGAGATTGCTTCGCTGAGAAACGCTCGCAATGACAGCAAAAATTGTGTTTTCGTTCAGACACTAAGTAATAGAGGTACAACGTATGAGGCAACATGGGATTTCACCGCATCTTCATCGATACCAAAACTCCCTTATACCTTGACATTGGCAGACTATTACATACAGAGGAGCCCTGTTGCTTGACTCCATTCTCATAGATCCCCCGAATCTCAGTTCAAACAATATTGCTATTCGTGACTTAGTTTGGGACCATCCTCAGAGACCGTACTTCTTGATTTTATACCTCATGGTTCTCAGACTAATGTTTAAAGATTTAGCCGCTTCGGATTTGTTTCCACTTGCTTTTTCAATGGCATCCGACAAAACAGCCTTTTCGGCCGCTTCCATTTTGTCCCTATAACTTTTGCTGGAATTAACAAGAAAGTCCTGTTTTATCTTTTCTTGGTACCTCTTATGAATTCCAAAGGGCAAATGTTCAGGCAAAATAGTAGACCCTTCGCCTAACACAATAGCGTTTTCAATGGCATTCTCTAATTCCCGTACGTTACCCGGCCAATCGTATGCCATACAAAGTTTAATGGCTTCCTCTGACAGCCTTGGGGCGGGTACTTTATTTTCTCTGCTAATTTTCTTCACGAAATAATCCAACAAAAGGCAGATGTCATCTTTTCTTTCACGCAGCGGGGGTAAGACAATTGGAATTACATTCAACCGGTAATATAAATCCTCACGGAATTTGCCTTGCTGTAAGGCGTTTTCAAGATGTCGATTAGTGGCGGTAATAACGCGCACATCGACTTTTATGGTTTGCGTTCCTCCCAACCGAGTTATCTCTCGTTCCTGCAGTACCCGCAGTAATTTAGTCTGAACGCCTTCGGAAATATCGCCAATTTCATCTAAGAAGATGGTACCTTGATTGGCTAATTCAAATCGGCCTATTTTCCTGCTGTCGGCCCCGGTAAAAGCCCCTCTCTCATAACCGAACAGTTCACTTTCCAAAAGGGTTTCTGGAAAGGAGGCACAACTAATTTCAACCAGTGGTTTGCTACTTCTGGGACTATTATAATGAATAGCACGCGCCACCAACTCCTTGCCCGTGCCACTCTCTCCTCGAATCAACACGGTGGATTGAGTCTTGGCGACCTTCACAATAGTACTGAAGATCTGCTGCATGGCCTGACTCTTTCCCACTATATTTTCAAAACTGTAAACGGATTTGACCTGTTTTTTTAATTCTATATTTTCTCGGAGAATTCTTTGTTCCCCTATGGCTTTCTCCATAATCACAAATAGCTCATCCAAATCCAGCGGCTTGGTGAGATATTCGTATACGCCTCTTTTCATGGCCTCCACCGCGTCTTTGACCGAACTATAGGCGGTCATAACAATGGTTTTCATTTCCGGCGCTATGGGTAGAGAACGCTCGTAAAGTTCCATGCCGCTCATACCTGGCATTTTTAGATCAGTGAGTAAAATATCAAATCCTCCTCTTTTCAAGATCTTTAATGCCTTTCTGGCACTTTCAGCACCAACCACTTCAAAGCCCTCTTGAGCTAAGATTTCCACTAGGCCTGAAAGGGTATTTCGATCGTCTTCTACTATTAAGATTCGTGCCATCTCTTGTTTTTCAAATTTGCTAATTTTTGGGGTAACTTTTGTTTTTCGATATCTGGCGTTTGAGCTTTTAGTTCATTGTAGAGCGTGAAGCGTGGAGAGTAGAGCGGAATTGTAATTTATCGCTTCACGCTCCCTTGTTTACGCTTTACGAAAATGGCTCACAAGTTCTCATAATTCGTTTACACAAGTTTATTCATCCTCGTTACCTAACGAGACTGTCGAAAAAGCCTAAGATGTCACTGCGAGGAATGCCAATGACGATGCAGTCCCCTTGATTTAGGCACAGAATCTGGAGATTACTTCGTCACCTCGTTCCTCGTAATGACAGGAAGGGAACTTTTTCGACAGTCTCAACCACATATTTAACTTTGTGCTTTTCTAAGGAGGCGAAAACGTCCAAAAGTCGGTTTAGCATTCTTTAATTCCACAATCTTTGGGTTGTTTTCCAAAATAAGATCGGTAAAAAAGCAAAGCATGTCCATTCGCGCAGATAGCGAGTGTGACTGAAACCAACGTGCTTTGGCTTCAAGCGTTTCATCACCTCGGTCATAGGAAATACTCTTAATCATATTAACTTATCATTATTGTTGATTCAAACATTACCTTTGAATGGCCTCTGGATTGACAATAGATTCAACACCTTCGTTGAGTAAAAAACTCGCCACAACTTTTGCAATTTCTTCTGCGACTCTGTTCTGTCCTTCCAAGGTTGCCGCACCTAAATGAGGCGTTACAACTACCTTTTCTAACTCAAATAGCGGATTTTTGCCTGGCGGCTCCTTTTCAAACACATCTAAGGCAACGCCAGCAATTTTACCGCTTTCCAAAGCCCGATACAGTGCCGCTTCGTCTACAACTCCGCCACGAGCGGCATTTATAATTCTTAAATCACTTTTACAAATTTCAAATTGAGCATCTCCTATGAAATGTCTAGTCTGTGGGGCAAATGGAACATGTATAGAGACAAAATCACTGCGCCGGAATAAATCGTCCAGACCGCATGCTTCAACGCCCACTGATTCAAAAACCTCCGAATCAATTAGCGGGTCAAAAGCTAGCACCTGCATACTAAAGGCCATCGCTCTTTTAGCCACTTCCTTGCCGATCTTCCCAAGACCAATTATTCCTAAAGTTTTCCCATACAGTTCAACACCTTTAAACTTGCTCCGCTCCCATTTTCCATTTAACAGCGACGTTTGGGCTTCGGGAACTCTTCGGGCCAACGCCATCATCAAGGCAAAGGTATGTTCGGCTGTTGAAATGGTATTCCCTTTAGCAGCGTTTAAGACCGCAATGCCTTTTTTTGTGGCCGCCGTCACATCAATATTATCCACGCCGACACCCGCCCGTCCGATAACTTTAAGATTGTCTGCATGCTCAATAACCTCTGCTGTGACTTTTGTGCCACTGCGAACAATTAATCCGCGACAGGTTTGGATTTCTTCACATAACTCCGCCAGCGAAAGCCCTGGGCGGTGATCAACTTCAAATCCTCTATCTTTTAAGGTCGAGATACAAACATCAGCTATTGGGTCGGATATTAAGATTTTACTTGCGTTCATTTAGTTAGCCCTGTTCATATTTTTCATAAAAATTTGCTGCACAGTACATACGCCAGACCCGTGCTCAAATTGCCAGTTAAAGTCTGAAAGTGCCAATTCAAGGGCAGAAGCCATGGCCACCATATCTAATGAATCATAGTAACCCATGTGGGCAACCCGGAATATCTTGCCCTTAAGTGGTCCTTGACCGCCGGCCACGGTAATTCCATATTTTTCTCTCAAATGTTGAACAAATTTCAAACCATCTATGGCGGGAGGAATCTTTACCGCCGTCAGTGAATCCGAAGGAGATTTCGCAAATAATTCTAATCCCATAGCCAAGACCCCTTGCCGCGTGGCATCTGCCAACAGAGCATATTTTTCCCACATGCTTTCAAGTCCTTTTTCGCGAATCATTTTCAAAGCTTCCCTGAGTCCCATGAACAGGGTAATGGCAGGTGTCCAAGCAGTGGTCTTACTTTCCTGAGCCTTCTTTTCCTTCAGGAAATCAAAATAATATTTTGGTAAATCGGAGGTTTTGACCCTCTCCCAGGCTCTGGCATTTAAGGCCACGGCTGCCAGGCCCGGTGGAATCATCAAGCCTTTTTGTGAACCGGTTACCGCGACATCTATTCCCCATTCATCCATCCTAAACGGCAGGACACCCGCCGAAGTAATGGCATCCACGACCAGCACGGCATCAGAATGCGTCCGGACTATTTTGGCAATGGATTTCACATCTGCTGCGACGCCTGTGGAAGTTTCACTGTGGGTCACAAACACCGCAACGGTATCAGGATGTTTTTTTAGAAAGGCCTCGATGTCGTTGGGGTCTACCGCTTCTCCCCAGGTGACATCTATCACATGAGTATTGGCTCCGTAGCTTCGGCATAATTCAGCCCAGCGCTCACCAAACTTCCCGCCGCTTACGGTTAACACCAGAGCATTTTTTGACAGCAAATTTACTACACTGGCTTCCATGGCGCCCGTTCCGGAAGAGGTGAAGGTTAATACGTCTCCTTGGGTTTGAAAAAAATATTTAAGGTCGTCAATGACCTCCTGAAACATTTCTTTGAATGCCAACCCACGATGGTGAACCAGAGGATTAGACATGGCCACCTGAACCCGTTCTGGCACTTGAGTGGGACCTGGTGTAAACAATCTTGTGCGCATTTTATATCACTCCAATAAATTTGAGATTTCTCGCCAAAGTTCTTTCTTACCCATACCAGATACAGCAGAAAATGGATAAATGTTGCTTGTAAAATTGCTGCCTAACTGCTCCGAAATGTTACGTATTTGATTTGCTACGGCATTTTTGGACAGCTTATCTGATTTCGTAGCTACTAACACCACTGATACACCCAACCTCTTTAACCATTCCAGTAGTTGCACATCCAACTCCGTCAGCCCAACGCGGCTGTCAATGATTGAAATCACCCCCTTTAGATACAGGCTGTCTTTTATATAGCCTTCAACGAGTCTTTGCCAATGCGCTTTTTCTTCCTTGGAAACCTTAGCAAAACCATAGCCTGGAAGATCAACAAAATAAAATCTATTATTTATTTTAAAATAATTCAACTGTCGGGTCTTGCCCGGGGTTGAACTGGTTTTGGCCAATTTCTTCCTATTCAGCAGACAATTGATGAGACTGGATTTACCAACATTCGATCTACCCGCAAACGCGATTTCTTTCAGATTATCTTTTGGAATTTCATTTGTGTTCTTTACACTTTTAATGAATTCAACAGAAGTGATTTTCATTCGCATAACAAGTTTGGGTAGATTAGCTCTTGTTACGTTCCCTCTTATCTTGGCGCTAAACCAGAAAGGGCATCAAAAAAAGCAAATGCCGCCCATCCAATTGTTAAGGATAAAATCATGGTTTAACCACAAGCATTCTATTCACCAATTTCGTCTAAGAACAAATCCGAATATCGAAATTCGAAACAAATTTAAAATGCGAATTCTAAATTTTCAAAACATTATTCTCTTATTAATGAAATCTTTGCACATTAGACAAAGATCTGAAGGTGTAATCATTTAAAATTATTATCAGACCAAAGCCTCGTTCAGGACTTCCTCCATCCGTTTTACCGGGATGATTTTCAAGCCTTTCTTTACCTCTTGGGGAATTTCAATCAATTCCTTTTCATTTTCGTACGGAATAATAACCGCCTGAATACCTGAGCGCTGAGCTGCCAGCAACTTTTCATTTAGGCCCCCTATGCCGAGTACATTTCCTCTCAGGGTGATTTCACCGGTCATGGCGACATCCTTTCTAACCTTTCTATTGCTCAGTGTGGAGATGAGAGCCACTGCAATGGTAATACCGGCTGATGGGCCATCTTTAGGAGTAGCGCCTTCGGGTATATGAATGTGAATGTCCTGGTTCTTCCAAAATTCTCCTGAAATTCCCAATTTCTTGGCATTGGTACGGGCATAAGAGAGCGCGGCTTTTGCTGACTCTTTCATTACATCCCCCAATTTGCCTGTGAGAGATAAGGTCCCATTCCCACGCATTAGATTGACTTCAATTTGCAGAATATCACCACCGTAGCGCGTCCAAGCCAGACCTATTGCGGCACCCAACATATTCTCATGCTCAAGTTGACGCTCAGGATACTTGGGCACCCCGAGATATTTTTCAATATTGTCATTAGATAAGACAACTGATTTCCCTTTGCCATTTTGAACAATCTCTCTGGCAACCTTGCGACAAATTTTCGAAAGCTCACGTTCTAAGTTTCGGACCCCGGCCTCACGGGTATATTCTCTGATAATTTCTACAATGGCCGACCTATTAAACCTTAAATAAGTAGACTTTAATCCATGCGCTTTTAAGAGCTTAGGAATCAGAAACCCGACGGCTATTTCCACCTTCTCATGCTCCAGATAACCGGGTAAACTCAAAACTTCCATCCGATCCCTGAGTGGCTCTGGAATTTGATTCTCGAGGTTGGCCGTGGTAATAAATAAGACTTGGGATAAATCATAGTCGACTTCCAGGTAATGGTCATTAAAAGCCTTATTTTGGTCAGGGTCCAACACTTCAAGAAGAGCCGCAGAAGGGTCGCCACGAAAATCCATACTCATTTTATCTACTTCGTCCAAGAGAAAAACCGGATTGACCGTTTTTGCTTTTTTCATGCACTGAATAATCTTTCCTGGCATGGAGCCGATGTAAGTTCGACGATGTCCTCGAATTTCCGCTTCATCGCGAACCCCACCTAAAGACACACGGATAAAATTTCTACCCATAGCGCGGGCAACCGACTTGCCGAGCGAGGTCTTCCCTACCCCAGGTGGCCCCACAAAACAAAGGATAGGGCCTTTCATTTTTTGGGCTAGTTTAAGCACAGCTAAATGTTCGAGAATTCTTTCCTTAGGTTTCTCCAATCCATAATGGTCTTCCTCAAGAATTTGATTGGCCTGTTCTATATTCAGATTATCCTTTGTTTTTCTATGCCAAGGCACGGCCAAAAGCCAATCCAAATAATTCCGTATCACCGTAGCTTCTGGTGAAAACGGGGGTGTGGTACGAAGTTTTTCAAGCTCCTCATAAGCTCTTTCTTCTGCTTCAAGTGGCATCTTGGCCTTCTTAATCTTATCGCGCAAAAATCCCAACTCACCGTCAAATTCCCCATCTTCACCCAATTCCTCCTGTATGGCCTTTATCTGTTCCTGAAGATATAAATTTCTCTGAGATTTGTGAATTCGACCGCGTACTTTATCATCAATCTCTCTCTCAAGTTCAAGGATTTCCATCTCAGACTCAAGAATTTTGATCAGCTCTAATAGCTGTGTTTCGAGCGATATCTTTTCTAATATATGCTGCTTAGTTTTAACTCCACCTTGAAAATGTGCAGCTACAAAATCAGCAAATCGATGAGGATCCTCGACATTGTCTATACTTAATAGAATTTCATCCGGAATATTGCGGTTGAGTTGAACGTACTCTTTGAACAAGGCTGCTACACGTCGAACTTTAGCCTTGGTAATTGGGGTAATATGTTGGGTTTCCGCAATGACCTCGATTTGGGCCTGTAAGTAATCATCAATCGCTAGAAAACGCCTAATCTTGCCTCGTATGATCCCTTCCACCAGAACCTTCATGAGACCATTAGGTAATTTCAAAACTTGCAGGACTCGAGCAATCACGCCAATCTTATATAAATCATCTTTTTCCGGTATTTCTTTGGAAACATCCTTCTGCGCAGATAGGAAAATAAGCCGATCCAACATCATGGATTCTTCGATCGCCCGCAAAGAAGATTCACGGCCAATCAACAGCGGAAATATCATATAGGGGAATATTACGACGTCCTTTAAAGGTAGGATAGGAAGACGTGTATTGATCTCAATAACTGAGCCATCTCGCGTAACTTTATGCATAATCCAGTAACTCGATTAAAAACTAAAAAATCTCCCCATAGCTATTGCTCATAACTAAGGAAGATTCTTGATAGTTGAAGTTGATTAAAATAGCCAATCTATGTTCAAATGATTATAAAGAATTATCCAAGGGTCTAGTGGTTATGCTCGCTTCTTTATCTCTGCAAAAGTCAATATTGGTTGTTCTTGTTTCAAAACTACATTTTTGGTAATGAGGCAGTGTTTAACATCGCTCGAAGGAAGTTCAAACATCATGTCAAGCATAACCTCTTCAAAAATAGACCTAAGCGCCCTTGCTCCTGTTCCATATTTTTGGGCTAATTTAACTATTGTTCGTAATGCCTCTTGTTCAAATTCTAACTCTACTCCATCCATTTCGAAAAGGCGCTTATACTGTTTGGTAAGTGCATTCTTTGGTTTTTGTAAAATAGCCATGAGCGCCTGTTCATCCAGTTCATCCAGTACGGCCACCACTGGGAGCCGACCAATGAGCTCAGGAATTAAACCATACTTTACCAAATCTTCTGGCTCTACCGAGTTTAAGATACTTGCAATTCCGGCTTTGTGTTTTTTGGTAATCTCAGCCCCGAATCCGATAGTTTTCTTACCAATGCGGCTGCTTATGATTGTCTCCAGACCAATAAACGCTCCACCGCACATAAAAAGAATATTTTGCGTGTTTATGTTAATCAGATTTTGTTCCGGGTGCTTTCTACCACCTTTAGGAGGAACCGCAGCCGTGGTACCCTCTAACAATTTCAGCAATGCCTGCTGAACACCTTCACCTGAAACATCGCGAGTAATAGATGGATTCCCATCTTTTCGAGCGATCTTGTCCAGTTCATCAATATAAACAATGCCTTTTTCGGCCTTTTCCAAATCGTAGTCAGCCGCTTGAAGCAAACGAACTAATATATTTTCCACATCTTCGCCCACATATCCTGCTTCGGTTAACGTCGTGGCATCTGCAATAGTAAACGGAACATGAAGGAATCGAGCTAAGGTTTGGGCTAAGAGAGTTTTGCCCGTTCCGGTTGGCCCGATAAGAAGAATATTGCTTTTTTCAAGCTCAACATCATCAAATGCACTAAAGGATTTGATACGTTTGTAGTGATTATAAACCGCTACTGAGAGTTTCTTCTTAGCTTGTTCCTGGCCAACAACATAGTCATCTAATACTTTCTTAATGTCAGCAGGAAGAGAATCCTGGTTTTCGTATGCGCTGCCCCGCCGCACAAAATCATCTCGAATAATTTCGGCCGCACTTTTCACGCATTCATTACATATGAATACATCAGGTCCGGTAACAATGCAATCGACCTGATTGGAATTCTTCCCGCAAAATGAACAAATGAAAAGCCGTTCTCTTTTATCTCTTACTGCCAACCTATTACCTAATAATTTGTCCAATGATCATTTAATTAATTCTTTTTTCTTAGTAAGTCCTTTTCTGTCTATAACTTCATCTATGATGCCATAGTTTTTTGCTTCTTCAGCAGACATAAAGAAATTTCTATCGGTGTCTTTAGCAATCCTCTCCATGGGTTGACTCGTATGATAGGACAATATCTGATTGATTCTTTCTTTTTGAGTTACGATTTCTTTGGCATGAATTTCAATGTCTGTGGCTTGACCTTGCGCACCACCCCAGGGCTGATGAATCATAACCCTGGCATTAGGCAAAGCAAATCGTTTCCCCTTCTCACCCGCAGCCAAAAGTACGGCCGCCATACTGGAAGCTTGGCCCATACAATAAGTCACCACGTTCGGCTTAACGTGCTGCATGGTGTCGTAAATGGCTAATCCTGCGGACACATATCCCCCGGGAGAGTTGATGTAAAGAGAGATGTCTTTGTCTGGATCATCAGCTTCAAGGAACAGCATTTGTGCTATGGTTAAACTTGCCACGGCATCATCAATCGCAGCGCCGATAAAAATTATCCGTTCTTTCAACAGCCGTGAGAAAATATCGTATGCGCGCTCGCCACGGCCAGTTTGTTCAATTACTATTGGTACTAGTCCCATGTCTTCTAACTCTTTCCTTAAAATGTATAAAAAGTCGGTTACTTTACTAACTGTCTACTTTTTTCAATATCTTTTCTGGTAACCGTTCTATCTTTTATTTTAGCATTCTTCTCTAGAAAATCTAACACCTTAAGTTCCAACAGGTCATCCATGAGTCGATCTTGGGTCTCCTTGTTGTTAAGCTTATTCCACAGTAATTTTTCATCAACGCCCCGTTCTTCTGCAGTGCGGCCAATGTAATTTCTTTTATCTTCGTCTGTCACCGATATATTTTCTCGTTCTACAATCTTTTCCTTGATCAATTCCCATCTAAGGTTCCAGATTGCATTTGAGCGATAATTCTCTCTGAGCTCTTGTTCATTTAAATTCTCACTGGCCCCTTTCTTGGCATTCTCCACTAAAGCATCAAGATAATTATTGACCATTGATTCAGGGAGGTCAAATGAATTTTCCTTTAGAATTTCATCCATAATATTGTGGCGCAGACGCCGCCTGGAATCAGCTTCTGTCCTTTTTTTGAGATTTTGTCGCAGTTCGGCTTTGAGACCTTCTAAGTTTTCGAATTCGCCAAAGTCCTTGGCCAGTTCATCATCCAATTCCGGAAGTTGTTTTTCTTTAATCTCTTTTACTTTGACGTTATATATCTCTATTTTCCTATCGTTAGAACCATCCTCTCGCAAAGAAGATATTTGCACGCGCCGAGTCTCTCCGGGTTTGACTCCAATGAGTTGTTCGGTTAGTTGTTTGTTTGAATTGTTCCTGCTGAGCTGGAAAAAACGGTCCTCATATTTTTTCCCAATCACTGGAACTCCGGAGACATCAATCTCTTGAAAATCTGCTAAGATATAGTGATCTTCTTTGGCTGCTTCTTCTACTGGCAGCATTACTGCCATCTGTTCCCTAACGCCTTGCAAGGCCTCCTCCACATCTTCTTCACCGATCTCATAGACTTCCCGCTCAACAGATATGCCCTTATACTGTTTCAACTCAAAGTCAGGTACCACGTCAACCACGGCCTTAAAGTGTAACCCCTTTTCTGGCACATAACTAATATCCTCGAGTTTGGCAGGTGCAACCGGCTTGAGATTTTCTTTATCTCTAATATCTTTGAAAACCTCTTGAATAACTTCATCAATCGCCTGCGTTCTTATTTCTTCACCGTAGAGCTTTTTAACTAAGCCCAAAGGCACCTTGCCCTTTCTGAATCCTTCTAAGCGAACATTTTTCTGATATTTACGATAAAGAGGTTCAAAATGAGGTTCTAGCTCTTCGGGCGACATTTCAACTTCAATTACTCGTTGATTATTTCCTTGCTTTGTTACTTTCGTGTCCAATTTGTATCTTCTTATTAATTATGAAATATTTTCAAATCTGACAAAGAAAGTGCGAGAGGAGGGACTCGAACCCACACGAGCTAGGCTCACTAGATCCTAAATCTAGCGCGTCTACCAATTCCGCCACTCTCGCATTACCGCAAAATATATGAATTTTTGGAATTAAAGTCAATATATTTTTCCCAAAGAGATTTACGCCAATTTTCGCAATTTTCACCGAACTTACTTATGTTTTTGGTAATTATTGTACCATATTGATACAAAGGTAGAGAAGTGCTGTAATTGCTGAGGAACGAATAAAAATAAAATTGGGAATTTTTCGGGGCGACCTCTTGGAAGGCTTAATCCCGGATTGGGAATACCTGTGAGAATTGAATTCAAACAACCAGATGTCTTGGTGTTTCTTATAAGATGTGAAACTCGTAGTGAAATAAAAAAAGCTCCCAATCAAAGGTGATTGGAAGCTTGCATGAATATTGAGTCGCGTCCGAAGTGCGTCAATTTGCCAAGAATGTTAACAACCTTGCATTATCAAGATACCGTATCGTAATAGGCTGTCTCAGATCAAACCACTCGGGCAGCAGAACTACGCCTTGATGAATTTCGCCATCTTTCAAGGCTCCTCCAAACTTTGCCCCACTCAACGCAAACATTACCTTATCAATAGGTTCTGACCGCGCGGGCCAAACACGATGGTTTTGTTCAAACCGAAACAGTGAAGGGTCGAAATTTGCTTCGGTAAAAGGGAGAGCAGAAACAGAAAAAATCAAAGGAGTCTGTTTACTTTGCAGAATCTCCTGTACGATTTGGGTTACTTCTTTGTCGTGTGCGATGAGCATAATCATAGCCATGGGGCCATTGCCAACCTGCCGGACAAAAAGAGAATTGATCTGATTCTCTGAAGAGATTTGGATACCGGCTTGCTCGCTTGACACGACTTGTTGCACCACCTCTGGGAGACTCTTTAAGTTAACTGGGACTTCCCCATAAATCCATTTATAGGAAAATCCCAGCATCAGAAGAGTCAGAAAAATCCCCATTCCCTGTTGACTCATCTGTTTTTTCATAAATCATACCTCCATGTATTCGTCGTATTCTCATCTTTTTGATTCTGTCATACTCCTTTACAACTTGCATGCCAATCATCAAGAAATAGTCGAAATAGTTATTAATATTCTGATTATATTATACTTAAGGTTAAGATAAAATATTAAGTCATATTAACATTCTCTAAGTAAAAGTAATTTAATTGTTTATAGCAAATACATTGTATCAATAGTGAGACATCAATGTTCAAACACAAATGTCCAACACGTCTGTGTCATCACGGGTTTACCGGTAAATCAAAACCTTTATCCCTCTATCATTCACGGCAAATCTGCGCCAAGTTCTTTTTAGCAAAGTTTAAGACAGGATGAATTATACTGAACAAAAATTAATAAAATATACTCTTCTGTGGCAGTTTCAGGTGTGTGCCCTGTTCTTTTTGCTTTTTAGGCCTATAAACTTCATGCTTTTTATCTTGTTCATCCTGTTAATCCGGTCTTATATTTGATCTGTTACTTTATTATTCCATTTGGTTGCGGCTAAGCTGCATTAGTCTCTTGAGAGTTGAATCTTCGTTTATTTTGCAAAAGATTCTGTGCCAACCTAATCACAATTTTACCACGCCGAGTCATTAAGCCATTCAGTCATTTGCCTTCGGCGTCATCATGAAGAGGTGAGAAATCAATTTTTCGATTTGCATCTTTCATTTTGCAATTTGCAATGGCGGCTCCGCCGCGCTGGCTCTCTCTGGTTGATGAATAATTGAGGTATGGATAATTTTTTTATTTCTGAAAAATTATCTGAGAGAAAATGCCAATTCTTTGAGTCTATTAATATAGAAACATAACAAATTAAGATTTAATTGAGAATAAAGTATATGAACTGGGAGTGTTAAAGGAAATGAATTAATATAATAGAGCTGGGTGTGGACGTTGGGTATCCGGTATCTCCTCCCTGGTATGAGGCCCGGCCGGATATAGCTAAGCCGCTCAATGTTTGGGAGACTCATTGGGCGGCTTTCCTTTTTTAGAAATTCAGTGAACAACGTTGTAAAATCTAAATGTCCTCAAAGTACTTGCTGATTCAAAAAACCCACCGCTAAGATATTAAACAACTCACCTTCGTCAGTTAATATAGAAAAACGACGGTTATTATTTAAGCTCAGAAGCAGAATTTTGTCGCAAATAAAAAAATAAAACTTGACATTTGCGATTTTATTTTGTATAATATAGGTGAACATTATAGCACCTTTCATATTTGTTCACCTTTTTCAGGTTTTTAAGAGTTCCAAAAATTCATATTTTATCAAAAGGGAAAAAACCATGAAAGCATTAACTGAAAAACAGAAGAACGTCTTAAGGCTCATTGCGGAAAAAATCAAAGGGGTTGGCTATCCACCCACCCTGCAGGAGTTGGCTGATGAATTGGGGGTAAGCTCAAAAAACGCCGTTCTCAAGCACCTGACCGCGTTAGAAAAAAAGGGGTACATTGGTAAGCGAGAAGGGGGCGCTGCCCGGGGCATCCGGATTTTAGAATCTCTAGGTTTCCTGGACAGCCCGGACGAAAACAGTGTGCCTCTGGTGGGTGCCGTGGCCGCCGGTTCTCCCCTGCTGGCAGAAGAAAATGTGGAACGCTACCTCACGGTGCCCAGGTACCTCCTGCCCTCCAAAGGCGATTACTTTGCCCTGCGGGTTCAGGGGGACAGTATGATTGACGCAGGCATCTACCAAGATGACCTGGTCATCGTCCGCGCTACCAAACGAGCCAACAACGGCGATATTGTGGTAGCCCTCATCGGCAATGAAACCACGGTGAAGCGGTTTATGGCAAAAGGAAATCAAAAATATCTCAAGCCGGAGAATCCCAAATACTCAGACATCCAACCCCGGGAAGAATGGTCGATTCAGGGGAAAGTAGTCGCGCTGATTCGGGAGTCGGTGAATTGAACAATCAGGAAATAAGGATATAGGGTATAAGGGTAAAGAGTGGTGAGAGTAGAGAGTGGAGGGTGAAGAGTGGAGTGTAGAGAGTAGAGCGCCACTCTCTCCACGCTCCACGCTCTACGCCATAATTCTATCTCCAAGCGAGCATTGCCGCCATGCCATACGAAGACATTTATGAGCCCATTGAGGTGATTACTTTTTTTGAACAAGGAAAACTCCATCCCTTGAGATTTAAGTGGAAGGGGACGGTGTACAAAATCAC
>JBHIAW010000022.1:0-24651 GCA_046758765.1 bacterium | reverse complement strand
ATGACTTATGGATTCCCGATGAAAGCGTTCGGGAATGACAGTCTGAATAGTTACAACTTATTAATGAAATTAAGCAGGGCACAAAATTGTACCCTGTTTGAGCTTTTGAAATTAATAGGAATAATGTGTCTTATTTGACTTTTACTTCGATCTCTTTTGGCTTAGCTTCCTCTGCCTTTGGTAAAATTATGGAGAGTACCCCATTTTGGAATTGCGCATCAATCTTATCGTTGATGATGTTCGTCGGCATCCTGAAACTCCTTTCAAATTTACCAAAGGCTCTCTCGACACGATGGAAATTCAAATCCTTTTCCTCTTTTTCAGCCTTTTTTTCACCAGTGATCGTCAACAGCCCGTCTTCGTAACTGACTTTTACATCTTCACGCTTTATCCCAGGCAACTCAACATGGAGATAGAAATTGTCATTATCCTCACTAATATCTACCTTGGGGCTCCAAGTTCCCTTAAAAAGTGAGGTCTCGCGAGTGTCATCTCCAAAAAAATCCCGGACGAAACGATTCATCTCATCCGCAAGATTTAGAAAATCACGTGTTGGGCTCCGACGTGTTAGTGCTGTCATGGCAATCACCTCCTTTGTAAGTTTACGAATGTTTAGATTTGATTGTAATTTAAATTGATTTCAAGGATGCCGTTTGCAAGCATCATGCCAACATATAAAAAATATATAACCATTTTATTTTCAATATATTATGTTGATATTATATCTATAAAATCTTATGAATTTTTGGCAGATTAGATTGTCGATTTTACAAACAATTTTGACAAAAAATCAATCACCAGCCAATGTGGTTTCAGTAGATGCCCTTAGATGAGTTATGAAAAATATTGACATTCAAAATCGAAATGGTTATATTTAGCGTTAATTTAAAGGGTGCTGGAACGGCGAACAAGCTATTTTCAGGAGGTAGGCAAAAATGGAATTTAAAGCAAAGCGGCGATTTTTCGGCGCTTTTTGTATATTAGGAGTTATGCTTACGCTATCAATTATCATTTATTCATGCAGTGATTTAGGAGTTGACGCGGATTTCTTTTGTTGCGGTGTTACCGGTGAAATTATTATAGATACAATAGTACCTATGAATACGGATGAGATTCGTATTGCCGTGACTAAGCAATTTCCACCGTTAGATTTTGAAGGCATCGTCATCAGCAGCCCCTTAGATGTAAAAGTTGATTCAAATGTCACCTCGCAAAGAGTACCATTCGAGGTCCTGGTTCCTGAAGGCGAATATGAAGCGGTCTTTGTCATCTGGAAAGAAAAAGATAAGTCCGTCAATCCTGCAGATAGAATTGGGCTTTACGGAAATCTTCAATTAGAGGATCCAATTCCTATCACTGTGTCTGCCGAGGATTCCACTGTAGAAAACATAGAAATTGATATTGATTTCACAAAAGTGCTTCGAACTTCAATAATCGAAGGACGGATCACTTTTGTCAACAACGGCATACCTGCTACTGCTGAGCAGTGGCCTCCAAACACCGGGTTTGTAGCTATTTTTGCATTTCCAATTGTACCGGAAGTTTTTCCAGAAGATTTTTTGACCTTCTCTGCTTTTGAAATATTGCCACAAAATGTAGAACAACTCGACTACCGGCTGAGAATTAGTGCAGGTGTGTTTAAATATATCGCTGTCTTCTGGTTAGCAGAAGGGGCACTATTGGAAGACTTCAAAGATTTAGGATTTTATCGTGACCCACTATCAGATGAGCCGGGAGAAGTCTCTGTCGGCGAGAATGAAACGGTAACAGGCATTGATATTACTGCAGAGTTTGCTAACATCAATGATTGATTAGCTCTCATGGAGGGAACAATGAGAAGTTGGAGAATTCAGGTCCTTTATTTTACAATCGTATTTTCGACATTCTGTTTCACGCCAATTCTTTTTAGCCAGGGAATAATTATCGGCAAGGTCATGGACGCAAAAACCAAGGAAGCTTTACCCGGCGCGAATGTTCAAATTGAGAATACAGTGCTTGGTGCCAGCACAAATTTGAAAGGGGCATTTATTATCAGAAGAGTCCCGTTTGGTGTATATTCTCTACGGATTTCAATGATTGGCTACAACACAAAGCACTATCCAAATGTGAGAGTCGCTCTCGATGACACGGCTATTGTTGTTGCAAGATTGGAAGAGGCACCCATTGAAATTGAGCCGGTGGTAGTTACTGCAAGCCGATGGCAGCAGGAAGCCGACAATACGCCGGCCACCGTCGAAGTCCTTACGGCCAAAGAGATACTCCAGCGCAACCCGATACGAATCGAGGATGCTTTAGAAACCGCTGCCGGGGTGCAAATTATTCAGGAGAGCGTAAACATTCGCGGTTCAGATGGCTACACTCGCGGCGTAGGAAGTCGTGTGCTGGTCATGATCGACGATGTTCCAATTATGAACAGCGATTTCGGCGCGGTGAATTGGTTTATGATTTCTCCCGCTGATGTTGAAAGAGCTGAAATTGTACGTGGCGCCGGATCAGCACTTTATGGCTCCTCGGCCATGGGGGGCGTCATTAATTTCATAACAAGAACTCCTTCGCCAAAAAGCCGAACTTATATACGAGCCATAATTGGCGCCTATGACGATCCTCATGAAAAGCCGTGGGATTTTACCGATCAGTTGCTAGACTTTAATCGACAAGATATCACGCACAGCCGCCAAATGGGCAATCTTGGTCTGAGGCTTTCTGTGGGACGAAGTGTATCCGATGGCTATGTTCAGAATGGACATTACGAAAGGTACAATCTTTCGGGTAAATTAACGTATCTTTTTCCCAATGCCTCTAAAGTAACCTTGTTTGCAAATTATATGCACGATGATTCCGGTGTCTTTATCCTCGGGGATAGACAAGACCGCCTCTTACAGGTAAGCGAGAAAGAAGCCGATAAAAAGCAAACTCAAAACGGCGTCACGCTATTTGGCAAATATAGCTTACCTATTTCTTCAAAAGCTGCTCTGGAGTGGCGCGTTTACTTTAACCGTTTTTTACTGGGCACACAATTTACTGGAGGTGGCACGTTTTCACCGGCGTTAGGATTGGGAGGGGTCCTCCAGGGTAATCTGATTCCATTTCGATCGATGTCGATTGTTTACGGTTCCGATTTCAAATTTGATAAAGTAAAAGCAGATTCGTCGTTATATGGAAAAAGGGATGCCCTTTTGGTCGCCCCGTATATTCAATTGGATTGGCGGTTTCATCGAAATTTTAATCTCACTTTGGGCGGCCGCTACGATCGCTATGAAATTTTCAGCGACCCCAATGCCCAATTTGGTCAGGCACGCGAATATTCTCACTTTAGTCCGAAATTTGGGATCAACTATCATCCATTTGAGAATACCACCTTGCGAGGCTCGGTTTCGAATGGCTTCAAATTTCCTGTTGTAGCGCAGTTATTTTTAGAATTTGATAGCGCGTTTTTTAAAGTTAAGGCAAATCCTGAACTGCGGTCAGAGGAATCCTGGACTTATGAAGTTGGATTGCGCCAAAAAATAACCCCTACCTGGTTTTTTGAAATTAACGGATTTTATACCAATGTGGAGGACCTGATTGAAGTGCAGCCGCAACCTCCTACTACGGATGTTAAGTTCGTTAACATTGAAAAAGCACGAATACCGGGTATCGAATTTGTAACCAATGGGCGATGGTGGGGCAATAGATTGGGACTGCGGGCCAATTTCTTGTATATGAACCCTCAGGACCGGGTCAGAAAAGACATGCTGCCCTATCGGCAAAAATTTGTGGCCTTTGTTGCCCCTTCTTTGCGTCTGGGGAACGTTGAATTCCAGCTTGATTTTAAATACGCCAGTGCGCAAGAACGATACCTTATTGACCCGTTTCCCCAGTTGGTTCCTCAGAATGTTTTGGACGGGCGAATCTTTTTTTATGTAAACCAAAATACTTTTTTTATTGGTATCAATAACATTAGAAATTACAGCTACACTTTGCGTGATAGAAGCGTCGAAGAAATTCGCAATTTTGTTGCTGGCTTTACGGCCGAGTTTTAGATTCGGTTTGAGACAAAAGAACAAGAATTCTTTGCTAATCAAAACCCGGACCCTTGAAATAACGTTCTTGCGGCTCAACTGGTCGATTCATTAAATTTCCCAACTGAACTTTTTAGACAACTAAAGGTAATATTTATTATGTCCAGCGATTTCTTAACGACCAATTCCCTGCGTGTTATGGCATTTGGTGTTGGGGCTTACACCCAGGGCGTTTTGCATGTTCTAAAACAACACGGTGCTCAAGTGAGTACATATCTCACCCGTGACTATGCGCATTACAGCCCTTCGTTGGAAGGTGAGACATATCTCGCCGAAGTTTATCCCAACCCTTGCAGACTTTTGCGGGAAAAAGAAATCGACTTTGTCATCCCCATGTCCATTGATTGGATTTTAGCGGATTGGACCGATGAATTTCTTTCGTTAAATATTCCTATATTCTCTCCAACTGGAGAAGGGATGAAGTTGGAGAGGGACCGAGAGTTTGCCAGCCGGTTGTGCCAAAAGTATGAGATACCATTTCCGAAGTCCTACGTAGCCAAAAATCGCCTGGAAGCGGAGCGTATTCTCGTATCCAATCCCCGAGCTTACGTCATTAAGAACACCCTCTGCTCGCCAACCAGTCCCATTCACACGATTTTATGTGAAACTGTTGAAGATACGCACAGTTGGTTGGAGCGGATAGATTATGCCGAGGGGGTATTTTTGCAGGAATATATGGGACATCAAGAGGCTGGCCACATTGCTTTGGTGAGCGGTGGAGAAATATATTCTCTGGTCACCAATCAAGAATATAAACGGGCATTTAATGGAAACATGGGGATTGTGGCAGGCGCCCCCCTTGGAGGTTTGGTCGAACGAGACCCGCAGGATAAGTATGATTTGGCGAAACAACTGCTCCGTCCGCTCCTGCCCTGGTTTCGGGAAGTTGACTTTCACGGTCCGGTACAAGTTACGGCCATTTGCCGCGAAGGTAGTTGGTATGTACTGGAATACAATGTACGCATCGGCGTCACGTCTGGCCCGATGATTTTACAGATGCTGGAAAATCCTTTGGAAGTTTTGTGGGCGGTCGTGCGCAACCAAGAAGTACAGCCTAAGCTTAAGGAGAATATCCAGTTTGGCTGTTCCCTTACCCTGGCTGGTTACGGTTATCCCTTTATCCAAGTTGATGGACCTCGGCTACCGGTACAAGTTTTAGAGAAATTAGATTGCGATGTCTGGTGGAATGAGGTAACTGTGGATTCGAAAGGACAATTATATACAACCGGCCACCGCATTGTCGATGTGGTCGCCCTCGGCTCGACTCTGGAGGAGACCTTGAACAAAGCGTACGAAAATATTCGAAGAATTCGCTGCTTAGGTAGCTATTACCGAACCGACATTGGACAAAGTCTCTGGCCGCCGGGGAGTGACTGAAATATTCAAATTGACAGCAAATAGAATTAATATTCGGCCATTATATTGCTCGAACCACAATTCAATAAAAATGTCATTAGGTCATTGAGTCATTGGTCATTTTATGTCCAATGTATTTGAAATTAGAGAAATTGCAGGTTTTCTGATAACTAAAATCTAAATTGAGCGATTCTCTTCGATGTCATTCCGAAGGAATCTTCCCACTTTAGCGTACAAAATAGGGAAGATGCCTCCAGCATGACAGTTTAGGTGTTTTGCTATATTATCTGATGCTTACAGGCAATAAATCGCCCAATTTAGGTAAGAAACAAATAGTGACAATAAATGGCTAATGACAGCGAGGTGTCATGACCATTAAAATCACATCTTGAAGGACGAAAGTTTCGACTTTTTAGGAGTGTAATTGCAAGAATCTCAAAGTAAAGAGCCATTAAGACCAGCCTGGGTGGAGATTAATCTTGCGCAACTGCGGCGTAATTTTCAGATTATTAATCATGATAAGCCTACCAATTTAGAAATTCTGTCAGTGGTTAAAGATCAGGCTTATGGTCATGGTGCAGTGCAAGTGGCGAAAGTGGCGCTACAATCTGGTGCGACCCATTTAGCCGTAGCTACAATTGATGAAGCCGTTGAGTTGCGACAAAACAGTATTACGGCTCCCATTTTGGTCTTCGGCGAGCGACATGAAAAAGAATTAGAGGTTTGCTTGGAGCAGGATATCACCTGCTTCGTGAATGATTTATCAAAAGCTGAGAAATACTCAAGTATGGCTGAGGCAGCCGGTAAAAAGGCGCTGGTGCATATCGAAGTGGATACGGGGCTAAGTCGCTATGGTGTGCGCTGGACCCAGGCCCTGCCGGTGATTGAAGCCATTGCCAAGTTGGACAATCTGATCCTTGAAGGGGTTATGAGTCATTTTGCCAGGTCCGATGAGTTAGATAAATCTTTTGCCTTGCTCCAGTTGGAACGCTTTCAACAGGTATTGAATGATATGGCTACAAGAGGGATCAATGTAAAGTATCGTCATATGTGCAACACTGGAGGATATCTGGACCTTCCTCAAGCTCATTTTGATTTAGTGCGAATTGGTATTTTACCTTTAGGCGTGTATCCTTCACAGGTTTGCCGGCGGATAACTGGATTGCAGCCAGTGATGTCGCTAAAAGCCAAAGTTGCTGCCATTCGGGATTTGGAGGTTGGCGATTTCGTTGGCTATGGCATGCGCTACCGCGCCTCAACTCCCCGAAGAATTGCCGTCATACCCTTGGGTTATGGAGATGGCTATCCTCGTGTAAGAAACCAAGGGGAAGTTCTCATACACGGAAAACGAGCCTCCATCGTTGGTGGGCTGGCTATGGACGCAATGATGGTGGATATTACAGAGATCCCCGAAACCCAAGTCTGGGATGAAGTGGTGCTCGTGGGAGTTCAGGGCCAGCAGGCGGTCAGCGTGCATGATATTGCTCGCTTAAAAGGCACGGTTTCTTACGATATCTTAGCCGGTTGGAGCTGGAGACTCCCAAGAATTTATTTAGATTCAAATTTGAAATGAATGTCTCGGTGGGCCTTTAAGGGTTTGACGTCTAAGGTATGTTAAAAGAGTCGAAGAAAAATGAAACTGGTATTTTCAGAACATAAGTCAGATTATTCAAATTATATTTTCCCCTACGCCATTTGGGCGATTCCTGAACCCCATGAAACGCCTGCGCTGATCTTTAACCAAGGGTTTCTACCTTCCTCGCGTGAATTTGAGCATTTCTACATGTGTCGCCATGTCCGGGTTAACGCAAAAAAATTTAGCCGTACTTCAGAGAATCGACGCATTATGCGCAAGTGTGACGGCATCCAGTATACATTGACGCCTCGTTCTCAATTTGAATACACTCCCCAATGGCGGGACTTGTGTAAGAATTATGCTGATATAAAATTTGGCAGGGATGTCATGACTTACAAACGGCTGGATGCTCTGTTCAATTCGATGATTGTCTCGCATCTGTTGATTTTTGTTGACAGCGAAATCAACAAAGAAGTGGGAATCGCCACCCTATATCTCGAAGATAAGTCATTGGCCTACTACTATTACGCCTTCTACGATCTTAATTACTATTCGAGCAACTTAGGCATGTTTATGATGACCTCTGCCGTGGATTATTTTGCTCAAATGAAATTTGACTACATTTATTTGGGCACATGCTATTCGCGTAATGCTCTCTACAAAACTCAATTCTCTGGAGCTGAGTTTTTTAATGGGTTTCGTTGGTCGGACAACTTAAATGAATTAAAATATCTTATCGAGCGCGATAAGGGGCCGGTGACCCGACACCTGATTGAATCAGATGAGTATCGGGAAAAGTTTTATCACGGATTTTTAGATGAGATTGTTCAGGAAAGTAATTTTACCATCATCATTGAATAGGCACGTGCAATTAAACGCCACTGCACTTTGGATAATGGTGGTAATTTTTCTTGGTCCATCATTTCTTTGGTCTCAATCGCAAAACCTACCCGTAGACCACTGGGCTTACTCATTTTTGGACAGACTTCAAACCAAAGGACTTTATATCAGCGAGGATTTTGACACCCGTCCCTATTCTCGCGAAGCCATTGCTGAAATCATTTCACAAATTAATAAAAATCTCCAGACCGATCCTTCTTTGCTGTCTTCAGTGGAATGGGAGCTTTTTGAACAGCTCAAAGGAGAATTCCACGAAGAGCTCAATAATTCTAACCATGATATTGACATTCGAAGAAAAGAATATGAGCCACATCTTTTTACCTGGCGCAACGAAGACATTATTGTTCGTGGGGATGGCTTATTGGGTCATCAAAACAAATTTGAGTCCAAACAAGAGGTGGATGCTTCTTTTCCGAAATCCTTGAGTTTCATTGGATTCGGCCTTCGAGTAGACATTAAAAAAAGCTTAGCAATTTTTGCTGAAGAACGTACTTTCTTCTTGAGCGACACAGACAGTCTATCTGGTAGTGTATTCAATCCTTCTCTGGGCTTGCCTATTACTTTAGAAGGAGGTGGCGTTGCTATTTCCGACAAGGCCATCGGTTATGCTGTGGCACGGCTTCCGTGGCTAGATATCGAAGGTGGCCGTGATTTAGTTGAATGGGGGCCAGGCTTTCGAGGAAACTTGATATTATCTCGAAATTCAGATGTGTATGACCTGTTCAAATTTATTTTCCGTTATAAAAAATTCAAGTTTGAATCTTTCCATGCCTTTTTAAACTCAGACAGTACCAAATATTTAGTTGGTCGTCGTATTGAAGTTAGACCTCTTAGGAATTTTCAATTCGCCATATCTGAAACGGTAGTTTACGGTAACCGCAGCATAGAGTTCCTTTATGTGAATCCTTTTATCCCAATTAACCTGGCTGAACGTCACTTAGGAGATAATGATAATAACACCATAAGTTTTGATTTTACGGTTTTCATTAAAAGAAAGATTAAATTCTACAGTGAGTTATTTCTGGACGATTTCAGCTTCCACAAAAACCTTTTCCACAGTTTTGGCAATAAGTGGGCGGTCCTAGTTGGAGGATACTGGGTTGATCCTTTTGGTGTAAAAAACACTGATTTCCGATTTGAATTAATCCGCATTCAGCCTTTTGTGTATTCACATCGAAATTCTATAAATACCTACTCCAATTATAACAATGTGATGGGCCACTGGCTCGGGCCTGACAGCGATGACTGGTATTTCGAAATCACGCACCGACCGCATCGAAATCTACGATTTGGTATCTCCTGGGAACAGCGAAGACGAGGAGAGACTGATATTAACCAGGGCACACCACCCGAAGATGGTAAAATCCATTTTCTTGATGGTGTGGTCGAACGGAATCGCTATTATGGTATCTTTGGACAGTGGCAAATTCGAAGAGACTTCCTTTTGAATGTAATCTATAATTTTATACAGTCAAAAAATTTACAACGCCAGCACGGCTTAAGCCAAAATAATCATCGCCTGCTCCTGCAGCTTTCTCTTAATTATTAACAAAACTATTTCAAACTTGCCGGATTAAATCAAGATAACTGAATCACATCGTCATTTCATGTATTTTCTGTACTTTTCTATGAGCAAATCTGACTGCCCATTGATCGAGCCGCTCAACATCTGGACGGAAATGATTCGATTTTCTTCTAAGTTTATGTGGATCTTAAATGCATGGCCATTCACCCGTTCAACGAAAATCGCCTGGCAGTGGGGGGCGTAGAATTCAACTCTCAACTGGTCAGGATCGAGACTGAACTGCTTTGCAATTTTATGAAAATCTTCCGTGAAAAGCTTGTAATGAGGTGATTGGAATTCCATAGACTTTTTGCCTCCTTGTTTAGCTAATCCCTCAATTTTTATTCCCATTCTAATTACATAAGACAACCTTATTTTGCAGAAAATAGAAAAATCACAAACTGCCTAAGACATGTTCATACCTCCTTACCATGGTTTTGATGTTAGGTGAACTCATAATGGATGATATTACCGCCACACCAGCAGCCCGGTTTTCCATACATTGTTTAGCACGTTCTGGATTAATGCCGCCGACAGCAAAAACCGGTACCCCCACCAATTTGGCTAATTGGTTTAATCTAGCTAAGCCTTGCGGTTTTCCAAATCCAGCTTTAGATGGGGTCTCGAAAATAGGGCCAAAAAGAATAAAGTCAGCCGCAGATTCTTCGGCCCGTTGAGCTTCTTCGAGAGAATGCGTGGAAACTCCTATAAGCTTACGGTCCAGTAAACATCTTCGTACAGCTTCAACAGGTAGGCTTTGAGACGTTAACTGTATCCCATCAGCTTGTACTGCTTGGGCAATATCTGCTCGGTCGTTTATGAACAACTTGGTGTGGGTCGATTGACAAACTTCTTTGATATGTTCAGCTAATTGGTATAGCGCAAAGGGTGACAGATCTTTTTCTCTTAACTGGACAGCCTTAACACCAGCCTTACAAGCTTCATCAACCACCTGTGTAAGTTGACGACCTTGGCATTGGTGTCGGTCGGTGATTAGATAAAGTCGAAAATTCAATTCAGTCATTTATTAATTTTATTTGTGGTCTTTGCGCTAAGCTGTTGAGAGTTAAATCCTCGGATATTTTGCAAAAAATTTTGTGCCAACCGAATCACAGTTTTACCACGCCAAGTCATTAAGCCATTCAAGTCATTTGCCTCCGGCGTCATTAATTGAGAGGTGTGAAATCAATTTTTCGATTTGCATTTTGCATTTTTCAATTTGCAATTTCGGCTCCGCCGCGCTAAGGTTTGTTCTGACCAAGATAACTTATATGGCTTATGCAGCCATTGATGCAGTCGCTGGCTCCAAAACCGGGTGCAAAAATGCGTCCCCCCAATTTCTTTCGCATTGTTTGATTCAATTGACATTCGAGTTTTATCTTTGATGGAAAGAGATGTATCTGTACGATTCGAGAAAATTCACAAGCCAATAAATAATCGATGTGCCAATGTAGCTTTTTTTCAGAACTTAAATGGCGAGCAACTCTTGCTGATAGACCGTTCATCGCGCTTCCAGTATAAATATAACAGCCAGACAGGAAATGAATATTCCCCAGTGCACCAACATTGATCAAAGCATCTAACGTGAGATAGATAAAGATTTGGTAAGCGCCTTTGTCGCTCACATATCGATTTTCCAAATTTGATCGGTTTCTAACCAAATGCGTATGCCCGCAATTGATCATAATCAGACATCTGCTCCAATGATGCCTTCTAAGGGACTGGAAGCAGTAGCATAGAGTTTTTTTTCAATACGTCCAGCTTCAAAAGCTAAACGTCCGGCTTCTACAGCTTTCCGCATAGCTTCGGCCATTTTTACTGGGTCCTTGGCACCGGCAATGCCTGTATTCATCAGCACGCCATCGCATCCCAATTCCATGGCGATGGCGGCATCGGAGGCGATGCCCACGCCTGCATCTACAATGACCGGAATTTTGATTTGCTCCAAAATGATCTTAATGTTGTACGGATTCCTTATTCCTAAACCCGAACCAATAGGAGCACCGAGCGGCATCACAGCGGCACACCCTACCTCTTCTAATTTTCTGCATACCACCACGTCATCGTTGGTGTAGGGAAGGACCGTGAAGCCGTTTCTTACTAATTCCTTGGCCGCTTGAAGCAAAGCTTCGTTATCGGGAAAAAGGGTTTTCTCATCACCAATGACTTCCAGTTTCACCATATTGGTGCCTAATGCCTCTCGGGCCAATTCACAGGTCAATATGGCATCTTTGGCATTATAACAGCCTGCGGTGTTAGGGAGTAGATCAAACTTATCTCGGTCAATATAGTCAAGAAGAGATTCGCCGGAGGCGTCGTTCAAATTAATCCGTCGAATGGCGATAGTGACAATCTTGGTACCGCTGACTTCCAAGGCTTTGGCCATGGTTTGAAAATCAGGGTATTTCCCCGTTCCTAAGATCAAACGTGAGCTATATTTTTTACCACCTAAAATTAATCCATCGGACATAGATTTCACCTCGTTGGTCATACTATTAAGTTACTCGGAATTTTCATAAAGTGGTCTTGGTCTCATGCAAACTAATATTTTCTTGAATTCTCCTCCATGTTATCACTGATCGAGTTTGCATCAACTCGTTTGCTTTTCTGTTTACTACTCAATAGGCTCAAACTGACCTCATCCCCCTGCCACGGCATGAATGATTTCTATGGCATCTCCCTCTTTGACTTTAGTCATAGAAAATTGGCTTCTGGCAATTACTGTGTTATTGAGGGCTATTGCAATACCTTGGTCTTGTTGAATGTTTAATTCTTTTAAGATTTCTTCGAGGGTCAAGCTTTTGTCAAATTGATGCTCTTTTCCATTTATATTAATACGCATAATTCCTAACAATTTAATCTTGACATGTTCTAAATAATAGACCGTTTCCCTTCGCTGGCTTGAGCCAGAGCAGGTTCCTTGGGGATGCTCTCAGTCCCGCTTTTTTTTGAAACACCAGGACACCCCTGACGGTTTTAGAAAAGGTCAAACAATAATATTAATATAAAAACAAAATTAGACCATTGCAAGATTTAATTCAGTTTTTTAAAATCTTGCTACTCCAATTTTACTTGTTTGAATTGTAAAATTGTTTTATATTAAATAAACATCTCGGAGGACAAAAATGCCAAAAAATCTCATTGTATCGAATCCAAAAGTAATGATGGGCAAACCGGTCATCGCGGGTACGCGCATCACCGTTGAGCTTATTCTGGAGAAACTTGCTGCTGGTGAAACTATTGATCAGATACTTGAAGCTTATCCTCGACTGACCACGCAGGGGATTCAGGCAGCCCTTGAGTTTACAGCTAATGCTATTCGTATTCGTCACCAGTCTCTATGAATTTTGGGTCAACCAATTTCCGTTGAAATCAGGAGATTAATTTGCTGACAGAATCTCGATGTAGAAAACTAACCGAAAAGGTACTGCATTCCAGCAAAGCGGATGAAACCGAATGTTTTATCCAAAGTACCGAAAAGGCTCTTACAAGATTTGCGAACAATGTCATACACCAAAATGTTTCGGAATCAGAGAATGTACTCTCTATTCGTGTGGTGGTGAACAATAAGATGGGGCGTTTTACTACAAACCGTTTAGATAGTGAATCGATACTAAAGGCCTTAGAAAATGCAACGAATATAGCTAACCTCATGCAGCATGAGAAAGACCTTTTACCCATGTTGCAGCCGCAAACCTATCGAAAAATCAGCCATTATTTTCTTGAAACTGCTTCATGCGACCCGATGACTCGCGCTAAAGGGGTACAATCGATGATAACCGCGGTAAGACAAAATGGACTTACAGCAGCGGGAATTTTTGAAACCGGCGAAAATGCTTTAGCTTTTGGCAATTCAAATGGTCATTTTTGTTACTACACAGGAACCGAGGCTGCCCTCAGCATCACCGTGACCGGCGAAGATAGCTCAGGCTATGTCTTTAAGACCTCCCCCAATATCAGTGAACTTGACCTTCGTGAAGCAGTCCAATATGTGATTCGCAATACGAAACAAAGCACCAATCCAATAGAAATTCCATCCGGTGAATACACAGCAATCTTGGAGCCGCAGGCTGTTGCCAACTTAATCCCGTTTCTTTTATTTGATTACGTTGCTGGCGTCAGCAGCTTCAGTGGATTGGGTGTTGAAGAAAAAAGGAGCTTTTTAACGGATAGATTAGGGCATAAAGTATTTGGGGATAATATTACGATTGTGGATGACGTATTTCACTCTCAGCAAAAAGGCCCGGCGTTTGATTTCGAAGGGGTACCAAAAAAGCGAGTAGCGCTAATTGAAAATGGGATTGCCAAAAATTTAGTATATGACCGGGCCACAGCCAAAAGGCATGGTAAAGTGCCCACAGGTCATGGTTTGCCACTGCCCAATACTTATGGCTCATACCCATCCAATATAGTAATGGATGGCGGTTCGAGTACCCTTGAAAAGATGATCCAGTCAACGAAAAAGGGGATTCTGGTTACCCGATTCTGGTATATCCGACTCGTAGATTCAAAGAGGATAATTCTCACGGGTACCACACGGGATGGCACGTTTCTCATTGACAATGGCGAAATTACCCACGGCATAAAGAATCTTCGATTCAACCAAAGTCTCATCGAAATGCTAAACAACGTGGTTGAAATGACGCCGCCAGAGCGTACCAGCGACGACGACTCCGAAACGGTTTATGTGGTACCAGCCATGAAAGTAGACCGGTTTAGATTTACCAGCAGCACGTAGAACTGATATTAACTAATTGTCTGGAGTATTGATTAAATGTTATCTCATGGGGTAAAACACACAGTGGGGTTCGGGTTCCTGCCACAGGAGTTAATTCCGAACCCAGAGGCAAAGGAATGCTTTATCCACCAGGCCCAGGTGGCTCCTACTCTAATGTATACTAACATCTTCAACTCAATAGAATAATCTAGAAATGTCGAAATCATCTCATTTTGGCTCGATTACAATGTTCTGGCAACGCTTCATGGTAGACCAGCTACAACGATTGCGCATGACCGAGCACACTTTCATGGTGGTTGTTGCCGTATTAATTGGAATCTTGGGTGGATTTGGCGCCATCTTTTTTCGCTTTGCCATTCGATTCTTTCAAGGAGTCTTTTTTGGATCCTGGCAATACACGTTAGATTATGCGCTGCACTTGCCCTGGTATGTTAAGCTTTTCGCACCCGCAGCGGGCGGATTAATTGTGGGCCCCATTGTGTTCTATTTCGCCCGCGAGGCAAAAGGTCATGGAGTGCCTGAAGTTATGGAGTCGATTGTGCTACGCGGAGGCGCTATTCGTCCTCGTGTGATGATTGCCAAGATCGCTGCATCAGCCGTATGTATTGGGTCGGGTGGCTCGGCTGGACGTGAAGGCCCAATTGTTCAGATTGGTTCTGCTATTGGTTCTACTTTAGGGCAGGTTCTCAAAGTAACTGGTTCCCGTTTGCGGACCTTTGTGGCATGTGGAACGGCTGCCGGGATTGCGGCAACTTTCAATGCGCCGATAGCCGGTGCGCTTTTCGCCATGGAAATCATTCTCAGCGATTTTGGCATCTCTCAATTCAGCCCAATCGTGGTATCATCAGTGGCCGCGACTGTGGTTTCACGTCACTTTTTGGGTGATTTTTCCGCCTTTGTGATCCCCCACTATGAGTTGGTAAGCGTTTTCGAAATGATTCCTTATGTAATCTTAGGCGTCTTGGCTGCGTTTGTCGCTTTGGCTTTTGTCAATCTATTATACAAAACCGAAGACCTGTTTGAAAGCCTTCGCATACCTGGATTCTTAAAGCCTGTATTTGGAGGCTTAATTATTGGATTAATTGCGATTTATTTCCCCTATATATTTGGAGTGGGTTACGATACCATAAGCCTGGCATTAAACGGTCAGTTGGTTTGGTATTTTTTGTTGTTATTGGTTGCTTTGAAAGCAGCCGCCACCTCAATTACTATTGGGTCTGGTGGATCAGGAGGGATTTTTGCGCCTTCTCTCTTTTTGGGTGCAAACCTCGGTGGTTTGGTGGGGACAATTGTTCATACACTCGTTCCCATGCACACCGCCTCTTCCGGAGCTTATGCATTGGTAGGAATGGGGGCGGTTGCCGCCGGGGCCATGCATGCCCCCATTACTTCCATCCTCATTATTTTTGAATTAACCAATGATTATCGAATAATTCTTCCCCTGATGATTAGTTGCATCATTAGTGTTTTGATTACCACTCGATTGAAACGAGACTCTATTTATACACTAAAATTGTCCCGCCGGAGCATCAACATTTTTCAAGGTCAAGAAATCAATGTGTTAAATTCCCTGCAAGTAGCAAAAGTGATGAAAACAGATTATGAGCGAGTCAGGGCCGATACCTCGTTCCGCAAATTAATGGATTTAACCGTCAGCAGCTCGCACTCAAACTTTTTCGTGGTTGATAATAAGAATCATTTATTAGGCGTGATTTCCATCCATGATGTGCGAAGAATTATCTACGAATCAGATGTACTCGAGTCTATTCTCGTTGCCTATGATCTATCAACGCCAATACGCCACTACTTTACGGTCAATGATACCCTTGATGTTGTTATGCAAGCTTTTGGTGAATTGAACATTGATGAATTACCGGTTGTGAGCGCAGAGAATGAAAAGCAGTTAGTTGGAACTATTTCCAAAAATGATGTGATTGAGGCGTACAACAAGGAGGTACTTAAACGAGACATGGTTACCTCAGTTTCCAGTTACCTTAGTTCTCTCCATAAGTTCAAAAGTGTTGAAGTGCTAGATGGACACATTCTGTGTGAGATTGAGATTCCTGGAAAGTTTGTGAATAAGACATTGCGAGAGTTAAACTTACGCAGTCGTTTTGGTATTGACGTGGTTCTGATCAAGCAAAACTATGATGCTGAGAAAAATGAAAAACAGAATGTAATTCCACCCAAACCGGACTATCGTTTCAGATTCGGTGATTCGATCTTGATAATGGGTTCCCAAGCTAGTCTAAATGACATTCAAAAACTAAGTCAACAGTAAAAACAGTCTAGGTTCAAATTTTCGTCATCATAAAGTTTCGTTTCCTTTTCGCCTGAACAAAAAATCTTTGCTTTTTAAGGCTAAATGGCTTATTTTTGCAACCAAATTTGTAACTATTCAGGTTCAATCCGAAAGGCAAAACTATTTAGGGCAAAACAATTAAATTCAAAAAGAGAAATGAACAAATGTTAATGTATCGTTTCAATAGTTAATTTAGGTAGTATTTGATCAATACCTAATTGATGACGTGGTTGATTTACCTCTCTTTTCGGCAATATAGGCTACGTAAATCCTTAATCTTGGTAGAAAGAGTTGCTAAGAATTGACTAAATCATCAACGTCATTGATAGTTTATTGAAATAGTTTTGCCCATAATCGTTTTGCCTATTGTTATGGTTAACCTGATATCAATTTTGAAGAAGAGGGGTTAGAGAATTAGCCGAAAGTTAGTTTATTGGATGACTTAGACGGATAAACAGGAAGCCTCTCTTATCTTGTTGGTCCTGTTAATGCGGTCTACTGTTTCGTCTGTTTGCGGCTTCACCGTATTGAGGAGTAAGAGGCGTTTCATTTGTTAACCCATTCAGAATTATTAAGAGGAGATGAACCAGATGGTTTATGATGCCATCATTATCGGCAGCGGCTTTGGCGGCTCGATGGTGGCCCATGTTTTAGTTAACGCAGGACTTAAGGTGCTCATGTTGGAACGGGGAGATTGGGTGCCTCGTGGACCTGATAACTGGGCGCCTGATGGTTCGGTAGACTTAACGCCCTATTACTCCAAAGAGATTCCGTATCGAGTGTTGGCGGGCGGCCACAGTAAAATAATGGGGACTTACACATGCGTGGGGGGTCCCTCGGTGTTTTACGGTGGCGTTTCCATGCGATTGCGTGAAGCCGACTTTGAGCCTGATACGGAAATCATTGGAGATTCAGGCGCTTGTTGGCCGTTTAAATATGCTGACTTGGAGCCTTACTATACGCGTGCGGAACAAATTCTCAACATTGCAGGAGAAGCTGGTACTGACCCCACGGAGCCTTATCGTAGTGCTGCATATCCCCAAGCGCTTAACAACCTTTCCCACACTTCAAGGATGATTCAAAGGGCGGCGCAAGACCTGGGTTTACGTCCTTTTCGTCTGCCGCTGGCCATTAACTATTCATCCAATAATGAGCGCACCCCATGTGTGGCCTGCACCACCTGCGACACTTTCGCGTGCGCAGTCCACGCTAAAAATGACTTGGCCACCTGTGTGCTACCTGAACTTGTGACCAAGGGGCTTGAGTTAAGAGTAAACACGGTTGCGGCTAAGCTCGTTGTCCGTGCAAATCGGCTCACCGCTGTGGAATGTTATCACAAGAAGACCCACCAAAAAGTGAACTATTCTGCCAAGTTGTTTATTCTTTCTGCGGGTGCCATGGCTTCGCCTCATCTATTGTTGACCTCCAAATTACAGTGTCTTAATCCCGGTGGGCAAACTGTGGGGCACTATTTAACGCGCCACTGCAATGCTATTGTCTTTGGCTTCTTCCCGAGTCCCCCGGATAAAGCAAATCAATTTCATAAACAGCTTGGCATCCATGATTTTTATTTCGGACATCCAACTATTAATAAACCATTCCGTAAACTCGGAAGTGTACAGCAGGTGCAGACCCCACCCATAGGTCTGGTGCACGCCCTGTTGCCGAAACCCGTAGGGCAGATTCTTGGATTTGGGGTGAAACATTTAACCGGACTTTTGGTCATGGCCGAGGACCAACCACGTTATGAAAATCACGTAGCTATTGACTGGAGCACAACTGACCGCTTTGGGCTACCGCAACTGCTTGTCACTCATTATTACACAAAGCGTGACTACGCTGCCCGTAAGGCCTTGATCAATAAGGCTAAGAAAATTCTTCACCGGGCCGGCGCTCTGTTTTGTTACATCCATAAAATTAAAACCTTCTCCCACGCCGTTGGTACGGTCCGCATGGGAGATGACCCAAATAGCTCGGCTCTTGATCCGTATTGTCGGTTCCGCGGCGTCGAAAACCTTTTTGTAGTAGACAGCAGTTTTATGCCTACTTCAGGCGGGCTAAATCCGAGTCTGACTATCTCCGCCAACGCCCTTAGAGTAGGCGAGTATATAGCGCGAAATTTTTAGGAGCGTATTTGAAATTGGCTGAAAGTAAAGAAAAATCATTAAACCTTGCTTTCCTCGGCTGTGGATTCGCTACCAGACTGCACAGTAAAACTTTATCTGGTTTCAAAAACCAGGTTGGTAGATACTACGCCAGCCGAAACAAAGAAAAAGCCATCGCCTACAACCGCAAATATAAAGGACATGGATATTTCGACTCGTATGATGCTGCTATCAATGACCCAAATATAGAGGTCGTTTTGATTGCCACGCCGCCGGTGCAACATCTTGACCTCACATTACAGGCCTTGGGTTCGGGTAAGCATGTCATCGTGGAAAAGCCGCCATTTCTCCACTCAACCGATTTTGACCCGGTCCGTCAAGCGCAAGCTGAAGCGGGACGACGCGTTCTGGTGGCTGAAAACTATTTTTACAAACCCCTGGCTATTAAGCTGCGGCAAATCATTAGTGAAGGACTCATCGGTGAAGTGCGGTTTGTCCATGTAAATGCCCTCAAAAAACAAACAGCCGAGGATTGGCGCAGCGACGCCTCTCTTTCCGGTGGGGGCGCTTTGTTTGAAGGTGGTATTCACTGGATTAACTTTATCGCCAACTTAGGACTAAGAATCAAACGTGTACGTGGCTTTCGTCCGGGTGCAAAAAACGGCCTGGAAAAGAGCATGCTCGTGGCTATCGAATATGAAGAAGGCCCGGTAGGCGCTTTCTATTATTCCTGGGAAATCCCCTCGCTGTTCAAGGGGCTGCGGCTTTCAAAGATTTATGGAACAAAAGGTTCTATTACCTTTGAATCAAATGGAATCTTCATATTAGTTAGAGGGAAAAAGAAGCGTATTTTCTTTCCCAAACTTAGCGATATCGCTGGCTACAAGACGATGTTCCAGGATTTCATTCAGTGCTTGAGAGAGGATAAAGCCCCCCAGTTTAGTCTCGATTTGGCCCAAAGGGATTTGAAGCTAATTGAAGATATTTATCAATCCCTTAACCATTAACTAACGGAGGTAACTGAACCGCTTATGAATCTACTCATCGCTCTCATCATCGGGCTTATTGCCGGTACCCACTCTGCCACCTGGGGCATGTACAAAGATGCGCCTTACGAAGGATTCACCTGGAGGAAATATTTTCGCAGTACAATACTCAGCGGATTCATCGCTGTGGCGGTTGTACTCATCGCTAAGCTTGATGCGACTCAGGTTGCTAACATGGTGATTCTTTATGGTATCACCTATGTCATCGAACGCGCCATGCTTGAGTTTTACAAAACCTTTTTACGAGAGGAAGATCAATCCAAGTATTTCATTCCCATGCAGTTTAGTGTCAAGGGTGAAGTAGTAAATAATCGGGCGCTCCGATTATCGGTTGGCGCTGCCTATATGGCCGGGGTGTTACTCGGAGTCTATGGTATTCATTATTTGCAAAAAGTAGACCTTAGATCATCCGGTTTGATTGTTGTACTGGCCATTGGCAGCATTGGCGGCTGGATTTCGGCCTTTGGCGGCGCCTGGAAAGATGCGCCTAAAGAGGGCTTTGAACTCCTTAAGTTTTTTCGCAGCCCGGTCATTGCCCTGATTTACGCCTTGATGCTTGCCCATTTTACGAATAACTACGTGTTCATTTCCATGGGTGCGTTAGGCTACACGGTCGGTACCATTGAAACCTACAAAACTTTTTTCTTTCCTAGCAAGCCCAGAGGCAAATTTGCAGGGAAAGAGATGAAATATCCCGAGATGCTTTATAAGCGACAACATTTTGTACCGCTGTACGCGGCTATTTGGCTGGCGGTTATGACGACTATTGTTGTGGCATTTGTCCAGCCGCATGAGGGGTTGATTTAACATAACTTAACTTTTTATTATCATTTTTACTTTACTGGAAGAAAAAGGAGGGAAACATGGCTACTTTTCAAGATCGCATAATTCGTGCCGCCAAGCTGGATGTAAATTTGTACGAAGAAGTGGAGGCGGATAAGACGGCTATGGGGCAGGCCATGGGGGTTGTGGTTTTGTCCAGTTTAGCCGCCGGGATTGGCAGCATTAGCCAAACTGGGTTTAACGGGATCATAATGGGAACCATCATGGCCTTAATTGGATGGTATATTTGGGCCTATCTTACCTACTTTATCGGTACAAAAATGCTACCCGAACCTCAGACCTCGGCCGATCCGGGTGAGTTGCTGCGCACGATTGGGTTTTCAAGTTCCCCTGGATTGATTAGAATATTAGGAATTATCCCGGGGCTGGCTGGATTGGTCTTTTTTGCGGCTTCTATTTGGATGCTGGTGGCTATGGTGATTGCCGTCCGCCAGGCGCTTGATTACAGCAGCACGCTGCGTGCCGTAGGTGTATGCCTAATCGGCTGGATCATTCAAGCGATAATTTTTGTATTATTGTTTGCTTTGTTCGGCAAGGCCTAAAATGGTTATACTTTTCTAGAGCATTACAAATACGTAGAAGAATTTATCAACGCATTGGACTTGAAGGACATCATCTTAGCAGGACATGATTGGGACGGGGTATTGGGATTCTATTATGCGTTAAATCGTCGAGAGAACATTAAGGGCATCCATTTTATTCAAGAGGATAACCCAGTCGGTATTGCAACAGAAATAATTGAGTGGGGGAAGAAACACAAATTCTCTAGGTTTATCAAATTCGAAACACGAAATCCGAAACAAATTCAAATCACCAGAATTTGAAATCCAAAACAAATTGATTTAGAAGATTTTGATTTTACAAATTACCAAATGTTTTGAATATTTGGAATTCGAATCTTATATTTGTTTGGGATATCGATATTCGTATTTCTTCTTCAGCGAAGTTGCTGAATATGAGGTGTAATCACTTTTTCTTATTCATACCGCAAGGATTCTACCGGATCAAGGGAGGCAGCTTTTTTTGCCGGGAAAAGTCCTGCCAGCAAACCGATGAGCGTAAGAATACTCGTGGTCAAGAGCATGATTTCCTGTGAAAGAACAGGTCTGCCGAGAAACTGCATGGGGCCCTCGTCCGCTGGTATCAAATGAAAAATGGAAACAACACCCCAAGAAAAAAGCAGTCCAATCGCACCTCCGATAAAAGCAATCAACAAGGCTTCGAAAATGAATTGGGAAAGAATATACCGTCTTCGTGCGCCGATAGCCATTTTAATACCAATTTCTCTCGTTCGTTCTTTTACCACGATGTACATAATGTTCGCAACCCCGATTCCACCAACTGCCAGCGTGAAGCTTCCGATTACACCCATAAAAATATTGAACGCCAGAAAAAAATAGAACATAAATTTAGCAAACGTAGATGTGTCCCAAATCCAGACCGCATCTTTGTCGGTTGGATCAAATCTATACCTTCTGCCTAAAACCTGACGCACCTGATCGTTTATGGTCTCTGCCTGAGTGGGGTCCCGATGCTGATAGATGATGTTACCGAGATAAATTTCTCCAAATATTGAAGAAAAAGTCGATCTGTATGATGATATTCGCATTGGCCGAATATCCTGCGCGCAGCATGGTACCGTTGGCTTGTGAGATCAGGATTTCAATTGGAAATACTGTCGTATTTTCGTTTTTCTCAGCTTTTAAAGAAATCTTTTGCAGCGTTCCTCTTATCTCTGCATCGGGCAGAGCGCCAATCTTAATATCTGCTTTCATGGCTTCCTTTAGCTTCCCGACATCAATTTCATCCACCGTACCTTTGAAAAGCAGATTCTCCATATTGGCCATTTTCATCAGAACCGTTCCTTCCTGAAAAGAGGTCAGTGGGGTCACAGGGTCTCCGACTTCAACGCTTTTACTTAGGACGAACCCTTCAATAGGGGACTTAATGATGGTCTCAATCTTTTTGCCGCCAATATTTACTTTGCCGCTTTCGATCAGGGCCAACTTTTCTTTGGCAATGATGAGCTTTAGCTCGGACTCTTGAAATCTTGTAAGGAAGTCATCAAATTCTTTGTTTGAAATTAAGGCGCTCTTTAACAGGGATTCCTGACGGACTTTTTGTTTGACCATGTTGTCCAGCTCCACCTGCGCCAGTTCGACGTTGCGCTAGGCTTCAGCTAATTCCAGCGGCGTCGGGTCAGGTCTAACTTCCAGAAGAGGTTCTCCTGCTTTGACATAGGTTCCGGGTTCAGCGAAGATACGATTGACTACTCCTGATATTTTCGACTTAATGGATATCTCATTCTCCGGCTCAATAGTGCCAACGGCCAAGGCTTTATCCACAATATTGTCTCTTACAACCTTAATTTTTGGGAGAGCCTCGTTTTCGGTATTATTTGAGTTAATCAACCAAACTACGATGACCACAACAAGAACCAATACACCACTTGATACAATTAAGAATTTCTTCTTTTTCATGAGAACTGCCTCAAAAATTGAAATAACGAATTAAAAAACTTATTTTGGTGAGAGCCGTTTTAGAAACACGAAGTGCTTAGAAAAAATGTTTCAATATCGCTGTAAATCAGACGCTCGGCAACCCCAATGAGTAGTAAACTCTTTAAATTATTAGAAAGCATTTATGAAAATAAAGTTGCCAAAAATATTACTAATCGTTGACAAAGTAGAAGATGTGATTGAATCCAAGCGGTTGGTTGAGTCTGCAGCTGCTTTCGTAATTGGCAAAGAAGGTATCGACCCGCAAATTTTCGAAATTAAATCTCAAAATTAAAGAACCCTTAGCTAAATTCCTGTGAGATAAATCCGAAATACTAATATCGAAACTCGAAACAAATTCCAATAACCTAAATTCCAAATTTATAACAACCTTCTCTTCAGACGAGCATCTAAATTTTCTTGCAAAAACAACGATGCTTCCCGATAGTCTTTCCACTTCAGTGTCATAGTCACATGCCTTTCCCATAGATCTTTTTATTCCTATCTTCCTTCTTTCATGGGTCATTGAATTCTATAAAGCCTCTTTTGAGATGAAGATTCATATCAAAGTGCTTCAGAAAGGATAAGCCTAAAAGTCCGTCTATTCTACTTTTGGGAGGAAGATCGTGGACCACGACCTTTACGTTCTCTGCTTCTACATCGAACACCTTCATGCGTTCCAAAGTGATTACGGGCGCTTTCTCTATTGTGCTAGCAGTAGTTATGGCGATCCTTTCACGGGTAGCCGCCGGATCATATCCGAGGTGTTCCGCTACGTGCCAAGGTATCATGGTAAATATTGCTCCTGTATCTAAGGCCAAATTAACTCTGTATCGACTTTTCTTACCGAACAAATCCACTGCCAAAACAATAACCGAACTGTTCTTCTCAATTGGCACCTTCATTTCTATGCTTTCTTTTAGAATGCAGCAGCGTAACCTTCTTCCAGGGGTGGACCAGCATAAGTAATATATATTATCTTATCTTTGCTCGGAGGAACTTTCTTCCAAAGTTCCTCGCGGTTGGCCGTGTGTAGAATAAGTTCTCCTTCAGTTGCTTCACCATTCTTTTCTTTGGTAACTTCAATGGCCAGCCACTGACCCTCATATTTTTTTTTAAGTTGTTCGATCTTAGCCATATAAGCCTCCGCTTTTTAAATACCTAACATCACAATATAAAGAAATAATCTTATTTCTGCAAAAACTATTTACCCAATCGCTTCAAAACAAACTTACCCAAAATATGGATATTATCCCCTTTTTGAAGATAATCGAAAAACTGTTTACCCATTTCCCGCCAGAGCGGTTCGTTGATGTCGTAAAATATAGTCTTACCCTCGCGGGTGGCAGTGACAAGGTCGGCGTTGCGGAGGAGGGAGAGGTGGTGGCTAAGCGTGGTTTGATTCATGTTTAGAGTCTCAGAGATCTCTGTGACCCAGCAGGGCCCTTCTTTTGCCAGATACAACATGATGCGAAGTTTACTCTGTTCACTGATCAAGCGAAGAATCTTAGATGCGCGTTTAATAAATTCTTCCGGGAAAAATTCATTAAATTCTGTTCTTTCCTTTTTGGTAATGGCTTTCATTCTAATTTCTCATCTTCAAACTGATTAGCTAGTGTTTGAACGAAAACAGTCTTTTCCTGTCATTCCCGCATGCTTTAA
>JBHIAW010000021.1:0-24970 GCA_046758765.1 bacterium | reverse complement strand
GCGCAGGAACCCCATTTCCAGTCAAAGCCACCTCCAGCGTATCCTCATCTGGATCGTTACTGGCAATCTGGAGCGTGGCGCTCTTTAGGCCTTCAGAGGTTGGCTGAAAACTCACCACAACATCTTGACTGTCTCCAGGCACCAAAGTAAAAGGAGCTCCTCCACTGTCTATATTGAATTGCTCTGGATTCGCTCCGGTCAAGCTTGTGGCCGTCACCACCAGTACTGCTGTGCCTTCGTTGGTTACTACAAAAGTTTGAGAAGCCGTGGAGTCTACGATCACATCACCAAAATCATGGGAAGTCGGATGGACTGCTATCTCTGGTACGGCAGCGCTTCTCACAATAAACTTCCCATTGGTGGTAACCGCTGGTGGATCCCCGGTATTAAATAGAAAACCTACAAATTGTAAATCTGTCATTTCGCCTGGCTGACCTACCACATTAAAAATTAAATTAACTAAAGTCCCGCTTCCACTCAGGGGCGAAGCGCCGGAGGCTGCTACAAAAACCTCGCCATCCACCGAGGTATCAACCGTGGGTTGACCAAACGATTCTGACAAAGTTCCTACGCTCGAAGCCCCTGTTGCATCGAGTACCCCTTCATCGAAAACGATCACAGCTTGATAGGACAACACATTTCTGCCCGTAAGCTCTCCAACCACAATTGGAATTGTTACCGAGGTATTCGGTTCTCCGGTAGCAGTATCAGGCATACTTACTTCAATAGTCTGTGAATAGGCGAAGCTTGTCATGGTTAAGAATGCGAAACTAAACAAGGATAGTAATCGTAACAGTTTCATGCTAATTCCTCCTGTGCAAAGAGCGGTTCGATTCCGACGACGGTTCTGAGTTGGTTAGATCACTTTAGTCAATTCGCCAATAGCCCTATAGAAGATTGCCCAGAAGCTTTATCCTCACGAGGTTAAGTTAAGTAAGCAAAATTTACATAATTACTGTATAAATTACAATATAATAATCTTATTGCATCGTTGCGTCATTAATATTCATTTAGATAGATTTATTTTCATTAATATACAGAAGTAACTTCGCAACATTTTGCTCAAAAACTAAATTGCTTTAATGTAACATAACCGCTTATCTGCAAACACAATGCCATTTAGGGGGTTACGTGCTCTAGTATCCATTTTCGCTAAGAAATTCAGAAATGAAACAAATAGGGAAAGTCTTACAGGGAAGTTATCATTATTCTTAACAAGTTTGTAATGTTTAGAAACGTAATAAGTTCCAAAATTATATAGTAGGTCAAAAGAGAAAGCAAATCAATATTTAGGTAGGCAAAAATTGGATAGTTTTCGTCCGATTGTCGTAAATTCAATCACAATTTCATTAATAAGAATATCTGTCTTCCCCCGACAAGAAGCTGTATTAAGACTTAACTTCATAAGAAACAATGGCGTTTTATCAACCGTTGATTTAGGCAAGACATACATCAAATATGTAATTCATTATTCTAAAATGTAATTAGTGCACGATATGCATCAATCTGTGAAATCTATGCGCAATGTTTTTTTGCAAAGACATCTTATATATCGCGGAATAATAAATGGGGGACTGTTCTATTGTAGTATTGTTAAATTGTTGAATTGCTGGATTCTTGGAAATCTGAATTTATGATGGCCGTGACCGTTCATCGGGCTCAACAATCAAGCAATAGAACAATGGAACAATCCGTTTCTCTTTTATTGGATTGAATCCCGAAACTTATTCGCATGCGCGTCAACTTAAGGCTTCATTGAAAATAGATGCGATACAAGAACTAAAAACCAACAAATGTCATTCTGGAAGAATCTTTTTAATAAACAGCACCTTACGTCCAATCAAAAAAGATTCCTCCTGAATGACAAGCACCACAGAGTCTGACTTTTCACACAGTCTGGGAGCGCAGCGGAGTCGAAAGGTCTAAATCAGGCACGGACCAGATTTCTCGACTTCACTTCGTTCCGCTCGAAATGACAGTTTTGGGCTTAAGTTGACGCTTATGCGAAACTTATTCGGGATTGATTCTACTGGCGGCTGTCGGAGCGTTAGTCTGTTGAGAGTTAAATCTTCGTTTATTTTGCAGAAAATTTTGTGCCAAGCTAATCACAGTTTTACCACGCCGAGTCATTTGCCTTCGGCGTCAATATTGAGAGGTGCGAATTTAATTTTTCGATTTGCATTTTTCATTTTTCAATTTGCAATTGCGGCTCCGCCGCGCTGGTCATGATATTATGTTCGAAATCCAATCAGAAGTGAACCTGAGAATACTTAGAGGATAGATACTATGAGTTTTTCAGAGAGTGAGGATATCCAATCGGAGAAATATTTCTATTTGTTACTTGTCCAGTTCTTTACGAACCGCAGTGGCTAACGCCCGCAGTGAAATTGGCTTTGGCACAAAATTTCCAGCACCTAAATGAAGAGCCTTTTCAACGCGTTTGGACATAGCATAACCCGACAAAACAATGGCTTTCTGATGCGGTCGAAATTCTAATATCCGCCTATATGTTTCAGTGCCATCAATTCCATCCATCACCATGTCCAGAATCAACAAATCTTGTGGCTCCTTCTTTACGTAATCAACCGCCTCTTCCCCACTTGTTGCGGTGTGAATCCGGTAACCTAATCGCTTAAGGAGTTGACTCGTGACTCTTCGCTGGATTGGGTCATCATCTACGATCAAAATTGATTCAACCCCTCCTTCGATCTTCTCAATGGTTTCGGCTACCTCGTTTTGTACATCTCTCGAGACAGGGAAATAAAGAGAAAATGTTGTGCCTTTGCCCACTATGCTTTCCACAGTTATGTAACCATTATGATCTTCTATGATACCATGGACCACGCTTAGCCCAAGACCTGACCCTCTCATTCGGTCCATAGTCTTAGTTGTAAAGAAAGGATCGAAAACTTTATCCAGTATCTCTGGCTCAATACCGGTACCCGTATCAGAAATTTCGACCATCACGTACTCACCGCGCTTAATTGTCTGGTATCTTCGCAAGGGTTCATCCAAATAAACGTTCTCGGTTCTGATGGTTAATTTCTTGGAGCCTTGTATACCCAGCATCGCCTCTTTTGCATTAATAATAAGATTGCTCAAGGCTCGGGTAAGTTGTGCGGCTCCTCCTTTTATCAGGAATAAGTCGGAAGCGAGTTCTTCATTTATCACTATTTCTTTAGGTAGGAGCTGAGATAAGACCACTTGTGGAACCAAATCATTCAAATCAATTGGCTCCATGGTGTAATGTCCGCGTCTTCCCAGTGCTAACAACTGCTGATTTATCTCGGCGATTTTTTTCGCAGCCAACTCCATTTCATCTAACATTTCAATAGCCGGATGATCCGCCGGCAACTCCTCACGAATTAAAGTCGGGTAAGCCGCCAATGGGCCTAAAAGGTTGTTAAAGTCATGGGCAATCTGACCTGATATCCGGCCGGCGGATTCCAACCTTTGGGCACGTTCCAACTCCTCTTGCAGCCGTTTGCGAACAGTAATGTCACGACAAATCACTCGAATGGACTTAAGTTTGCCATCTTCTGTCTTTGAAAGAGAAAACTCTTTGCTTACCCAACATGCTTTCCCATCTTTGTGGATGAGACGTGCTTCAATGTTCTTGGGGGGCTGACCAGACTTTTGAATTTGGTGAATAAATCTCTCTGCTCTAATAAGATCATCGGGATGGACGATATCTCTTAAGGATTTTCCAACGATTTCCTGCGCAGCATAGCCTAACTCCTTTAGACCTCTCTGGTTAAAATCAACAATAGTTCCTTCGGGGTCCAAAATAATGTACATGTCTGGGGCATTGTCAAAAAGGTCTCGAAAACGGACTTCACTTTTCCGAAGAGCATTCTCAATCCATTTACGCTCAGCGAGTTCCTTTTGTAATTTCATCGCCTGCTTTTCTAACTTGGTATGAGCTTTTTGTAGTGCTGTCTCGTGGTCTTGGATTTGCGTCAACATTTCGTTGAATCTTTCAGTCAGAAATCCTAACTCGTCTTGGCTATACTTTACCGCACGAACTGAAAAGTCCTGTTTGTCCGACACAACTTTCGCCATCTTAGCCAAATATAAAATTGGTTCAGAAATAATTCGTTGAAGTTTTGAGGTCATCAGAAAAGCGGTCAAAAGCGAGATGAACAAAACAACGCCGATGATCGACGCGTAACCCTGCAATCGAGAATACAATTCCTCTAAATCAGATTGAATGTAAATTGTCCCTATCCTTTCCCCCTCAAGTTCGATTTCTTTAAACAATACCAGATGACCATCTTTGAACTGGTAGCTGTCCTGTTGAGGCTCAGGCGGTAAGAAATTTTCATAGGCCGCATCTCGGAAGTATTTGGCAAAGACTTTACGGCTTTTTGAGTAAATACAAGCAGAAGTGATGTTTTTCTCCGCCCTTAGTGCGTCGAGAGTCTCTTTCGCATCAATCTCGTTGTCGAACAGTAGTGCCGCCGTGCTGTTCATCCCAATGACTTCTGCCAGAATATTTAGATTACGGGTCATGGCATTCTTAAAGGTGATCAAATCGTAAGTGACAAACGCCAGGCAAGCCAGTAGCAGTGCGATGCTGCTAATCAGCATGATAATTAAAGTCAATTTTTTCTTGATGGAAATAACTCGAAAGAGATTCATGATCAATTCTTCTCGTTTGTTTGATGCTCCTCAATAATTACTGCCAATTTCAAAAGCCTTGAGCTTATTCTCAGGCCAGCTTGGTCGGCAGCTTTCTTGTTGATCTCAAAACGGACTTTGTTATCCACATTAAAAAAACTAATAATTCCACCGTTATAAGCAAAGCTTCTTGTTTCACCTATGGTTAGTACACTTAAATCTCTGATCTTATCAATAATTTTCGCCATATTTTTCTTTTGCGACGTGCTAATATAAAGAATATGGCAGAATTCCAAATCCCTTATGCGTTTAAAGCGCTTGATGACCAATTTCCTGCCTTTAACGGTCTTACCATTAATGGTCTGCTCAAGGTTTATGCCGAACGGATCCCGACCGATAATTCCAATTATGATGGGCTCGGTCGTATCTGCGAATACCTCGTCTGGCCAGTCCACGAACTTGGCAAAATTAAATAAAAAAGCTGCTTTGATCTGATACTCGGTTACCTGGGTGATTTTCCTATTCTGTGCTTGACCCGTAGCATTAAATATGAAGATAATGAATAGGAGCTTAATAAATTTATCCATCCACGACCTCTTGGTTTCGCCTAAATTATTTAGAGCATCAACATCGCAGGAGACTCCACAGTTGCTTTAGTTCGATCATCTGGTCAGTTCAGAATTGCCAGGTAATTTTACCATACACGCTACGTTGTACTTCGCTGGACTCGGTTCCCGTCACTACTTGAGGGTTCCCTACTTTCAGTATCTGACTATTTTCAGGGTGATGATTGTCAACGAGGTTCTGACCAACCACAGAAAGTTCAAGATTTTTATTCATCTGCCAACCCACACGGAAATCAAAAGTGAAATAGCTATCCACACCTTGTCTCGGAAGATTGTCAACGTAACGAAATCTTAAGTCCAGCTCCACATTTCTAATTAGGTCCGCCAAAGACCTCACAAAAAGCTGATGGTGTGGGCTTTGACCTTCTATGTTTTCTGTAAACGTATCTAGACTATTTTTATGTGGATCTAATTGCAACTTCAGGTAGGAATATGCGGCGCGGAACTGCCATTGTTTTGAAGCCCGCCAGTCGGCTGCCACCTCAAGTCCATAGGCCGTGCCATCCAACTTATTGTCAACCATGAGGGGAATGATCCCATTTGGTGGAAAAGGTGAAGGCTCTCGGGAACTAATATCCGGTTCATCTGTGCGTAAATGCTTGTAATTATTATAAAATGTCGTAAGGTCTAAAGAGAGCTTGTAAGAGGGACGAACACGATATCCGAGCTCTAAGGCTAAAAGATTTTCAGAGTCAAAGTCACGGTTGCCTAATAGGACCAAGAAAGTCGTTGGGGTAGAAGGGCTGAGCGCCTGTAAAACAATTCTTGCGTCGTCTTCGCCACGAGAAGGCGTTCTAACTGCACGTGAAATCGCTCCCCAAACCGTATGCCGCGTCATTGGCATCCAAAGCAATCGCAGGTTGGGCTGAATTTCAAAACCAGTATAATCGTTATGTTCAAACTTCGATCCAAGAGTCAGGCTAAGCCGGTGTTTGATCAGCGCGATTTCATCTTGTAAGAAAGCATTGAAGAGATGAACACTGCGACTGCCTGGTAGTAGGGAGAAGGTAAAAGTGGAATCGAACTTATCACTTATGAAACGGTATCCAGTGCCCCAAATGATCTCTTGTCGTTCAGTCAATAAAAACCTATGTTGAAAATCAAGGTCAAAGGTATTAATAAGCCCTTTGACGACCGCCTCCTCACGTTTTACCCGGTCGAAGTAAAGTTGTAAGGTAAGGTCAGAGAACTTTGAGAAACTATGTTGCCATCGACCCAAGACGTTCCCACCGCTGATGTGGGCATCGAAATCAAACCTGCGCGGAAAAGGAGGTTCAGGGGAGCTAATGACATTGTATCTCTGACCTACTTCACCGCGGTAAATATCTCCCTGCAAGACCACCAGGTTGTTGGTTGAGATATTCCAATCTGTACGAAAGCCTCCGCGAAGCACATGCCAGGCATCTGCTGTCTCATTTCCAGCCGAGTCTACTAAGTTATCTACATTCAGATATTTTGTATAAATCCGGAAATAGCTGCTTTCTCCAATGTTTCCGCCATATCGAAAATGACCAAAGCTACGTAGCTCAGAACCCGCCCCCACACTCACGAGACCTCCCTGCGTATCTTGTGCTTTCTTGGCTATGATATTTATGATTCCATTGACGGCGTTGGCCCCCCACAATGTGGCGCCCGGGCCACGAATGACCTCGATGCGTTCCACGTCTTCCAGCAACACGTCTTGCGTCTCCCAGGACACTCCGGAGAACAAAGGGGTGTACACACTTCTGCCATCGTGTAGAACCAACAATTTATTGGCGAATTGGCCACTGATTCCACGCGATAGACCACTGAATCCGCGCGCAGTGATAGCCCAACTGTTTGCATCGTGCTGCGCCACTTGCATACCGGGAACCATACGCAGAGCATCAGGAATATTCGTAGCACCCGAACGTCTTATATCGCTCTGAGTTATTGCGAAAGCGGCTGCTGCGGACTCGAATAATCTCTCTGGTTTCTTGGAAACAGTGACGAACTCCATGTTCATCAGTTCCTCAAGACTTAATTTCGTCAGATCGATCATCTTGTCATTACTTTGTTGGGGTTTTTGCAGATTTCCAGTCCAGCAACTGAACAACAATGTGGTGAGCGACAACGGTAAAATGAGCTTCGATGCTGAAATTAATGTCCGATGTCCCGTTAATTGGCTAACTAGATTCACTAATGCAGAAAATAAATCCATGAGGTGGAAGCTGTGAAAGCGGTGTTGTCGAAAACGACATTTCATTGGATTTCTCCTGATATATCTTGACAATATTATGTGCGCCAGAAATCGCCTGTCAACCATAAAGGTGAATATCCTGTAAAAGGCTGTCGTTCGTGTTCGAAAATGATTCATCAGTTGATAAGTCATCAGATAAAAGCAGATCAACTTTTAGTACATCCGCCGAGAAACTATTATTAGTGAAGGCGCTTCTTGGAATGCATTTCATACAAATTGTTGCCATAACAATTTGAACTGAATAAGTGGAGTGAATCAGGATCGGCTAAGGTGTCCTTCCAGTGCTTGCAAATTATTCAATTTAACAAAACATTCACAAAAATATAAAAAAAACATTTAGTATAAGCAAGAAGAAACTTAATTTTTTCGCAAGATTCTATCTTATTCCCCCCTTGAGTTCTTTAGGAATGTCAATAGCCGTCACGAAAAAAGTATTTGCATTTTAGCAAGCCACGGATTATTTTCTATCAATGATTTGTTCATGATTCTATTATGAAAAGATATGATTACGATATTGTTGTAATCGGCGGTGGAGCTGCTGGGCTTACTAGCTCAGGTATTTGTGCCAGCTTTGGGGCACGAACGGCACTTATTGAGAAAAATCGACTGGGTGGTGATTGCACCTGGTATGGCTGTGTTCCGAGCAAAGCCTTGCTTCATATTGCGAAAGAGATCGCTGCGATAAAAAAAATACGTCCTTATGGCGTCAGTTTTGACGAAGTTTCGATTGATTTTGATGCGGTGATGGAATCGGTCCGTGAGACCCGTCAGCATATCTACAAAGAAGCGGATTCCCCTGAAGTTATGGCAACCCGGGGGGTACATATTGCAAAAGGCTCAGCCCAATTTAGAGACCCTCACTCTCTGGAACTTTCTACTGACAATGGTGATCAAACCCTTACTTTCCGTTCTGTAATAATTACCGCCGGGGCATCCCCTTTAATCCTGCCCATTTCAGGTTTACAGCAAGCGGGTTTTTTCACCAACGAAACCATCTTCGAAGTCAATCATCGTCCTGAACATCTTGTGATTCTTGGTAATGGCCCTATCGGTGTTGAGATGGCACAAGCTTTTGTTAATCTTGGTTCAAAAGTAACGGTCATTGCCCTGGACCCACGCATCTTGATTCGAGATGAGCCAAAGTGTGCTGAGATTGTTTGTCAGCGACTCACAGCCGAAGGGGTTACGTTCCATTCTGGTGAAACTATTCATAATGTAAAAAAGGAAAACGGAATTTATGAGCTCGCGGTTGGTCCATTATCTGGCTTCAACAAAGTCATTAAATCAGACGCGCTGCTGGTAGCCGTGGGTCGAAAACCTAACCTCGAAGGACTCAAACTTGAAAATGCAGGAGTGAAAGTAGAGAAAAACGGTATCCCAGTTGATAGTCATTGTAGGACCAATGTAAAGCACATCTTTGCCGCCGGTGATATTACCACATTTATGAAGTTTACCCATGTTGCCGAGAATATGGCAAAGACGGCAGCAGCAAACGCGGTGTTCCGTTTACCCTTGCTCAAATATGAAAAAGACGTCGTTCCTTGGGTGACTTACACCGAGCCAGAATGCGCCCATGTTGGTAAGACCGCCGAAGAGCTGGAATCACAAAACACTAAATTCCAAACCATCGAATTTCCGTACAGCAAAATTGACCGGGCCGTGACTGAACATGCAGAAGAAGGGATCATCATTCTGCATACCTCGAACGGCAAAATACTCGGTGCTCATGCGGCAGGGATACGAGCAGGAGAAATCATCAACGAATACGCCCTTGCCATGAAAAATGGAATTAAACTCTCAAAAATTTCCGATACCATCCACCCCTACCCTACCTTGCTGCTCGGGGCTCGTCGGGCTGCGGACCAGTATTATGTCCGCTTACAGAAAAAATGGATGTCTCGACTCATCCGTTTCATTTTCAGATACAAAGGAGAGATTCCATCTTTTGTAGGGTCAAATGAAGTATTATGATAAGCTTGGGCTTGACTTTCTTGCAACATTGCGCTATAATTTACAAGGAGATAACACTATGCGGCGAAATCATCTGCAACGATTCTTTTCATCTTATGGCATAAATCATTTTACCCTCGATAAGCCCTTCCAATTAGCCCTTGAATATGCTGGATTAGAATCCTCTTACTTTAATCAGCTCACAGAATTAGGCGAATTCGTCAGTACCGATCTGCTGGAAATCTCAGACCATATCGATCGCATATCCAAACCACACTTCCAAATGTGGGATATTGATGGAAGTCGGATGGACTGGGTGCAGTTGAATCCAGCCCACAAAAACCTGCTCGAAAAGCTCCTGGACTTTGGAATTGTTCACGCCGTATACTCTGAAGGCGCGCCTTGGCAGTTTCATTATGCGCAGGGCTATTTAGTCGCTGACCCGGGGCTGTACTGCACCCTCACAGTGACCAATCAAACCGCCTACGCCCTTTTTAAATACGGGTCTCCGGAAATCAAACAAAGGTTTTTAGCTCATTATTTGGACGCAGATAGCAGCAAGGCTTGGTATGGTGCTACCTTTTACACCGAAACCCATGGCGGCAGCGATTTGGGGGCGAACCGGGCCACAGCAAAACGAGATGGCGGTCGATGGCAACTCACCAGCCAGGACAAATATTTCGCCAGCAACGCAGGTATTGCCGACGGTGCTCTGGTTACGGCACGCCCTGAAGGCCGTCCGGCTGGAGCTAAAGGAATCGCACTTTTCTTTGTGCCGGCCTACAAGGAGGATGGCTCGCCCAACTATTTTATTCGACGCCTCAAAGACAAATTGGGCACCCGCGCGGTTCCTACCGGTGAAGTAGAACTTGCATCATCAGAGGCTTATCTCATCGGCACGGTCGAGCACGGCATCTATCACGCACTGGAAGTCCTAACTCTCGCAAGGCTGGCAAATTCAATTGCGGCGGTGGGCATTGCGCGTAAATCTTATCTTGAAGCCCTCTATTATTGCCAGAAACGTCAAGCCTTCGGCAAAAAGTTAATTGAGCATCCTCTGGTGCAAAAAGACCTGCTGGAGATGGAAGTTGAGCTGGAAGCCAATTTGCTTCTCGCGCTCAAGGCAATACAGAAGTTTAATGTACACTGGAACGAAACGCCCCCCTACAGCAGTGATTACCATTATGCCCGACTCTTAGCCCATTTAGCGAAAAATATGACCGCGGAGATGAGCGCCTGGGTTACCCGGCAGGCTATGGAACTTCATGGGGGTCTTGGTTTTCTCGACGAATTTCCCGTTGCGCGCTGGCACCGTGAAGCCCTCATTACCTCAATCTGGGAAGGCACCAGCAATATTCAGGCACTGGACATGCTGGAAGTCATGGCCAAAAAAGGTGCCCATAAGCAACTGTTTTCCGAAATTGAAAAAATCCTCGCTACAGTTGAAGATGAATTCTTGACCAAGGCGGTTAAAGAACGCTTGAATTTAATAACTCAGGAACTAGAGGACCTTGTTACCCTGAATACTAATGAATCACAATACTATGCAAAAGATTTGTTGATTTCTTTGGGTGAGTTAGCTTCAGCCGCTTTTTTGTTAGATGCAGGTGAAAGTATTGCTGAGACAAATGGAGATCAACGGTTCAGGAAAGTTGCTGAAATTTACATTCGCAGGCATTTGATCAGGGAGAAGTTGCCCTTAAACCTTTTGCAAAATTCTGATCTGATCATTTACTTAGATAAGTAGGAATCGAAGCTAAGCTTCTGATATAAATGATAAGCTGCCCATTACCCGGATGAGCGCAAACAAGAAGGCTTAAAACTTAAAGAGAAGATAAGTTTAGTAAAATGAGTCGCTGAAAGCCCCTATATTAACTGAAACTTCATCAAGGAAGTTTTCACCAAAAGTTGATTCAGCGACAAATCCTTGACATTATCATTTCATTTTTGTAATGTAGAACGCATAAAAAATGTATATTTACCAATGAAAGCTAATAAGAACAGAACACCTGACATAAACCTGAATCTGAACGTTCGGGGACTTCCTCAGTCAGCGACCTTGGCGATAAACGAACGTAGTAGCGATCTGGTACGTCAAGGCAAAAAGGTCTTTAGATTGGGCTTAGGGCAATCACCCTTTCCAGTTCCCAAACCCGTGGTAGAAGAGTTGAAAGCGAGTGCGCATCAGAAACAGTACCTGCCCGTGAAGGGGTTGGATGTACTTCGAGATGCCGTAGCAGAATATTATCATCGCACTCAGAGGATTGATTGTGCTGGCGATGACGTACTTATCGGTCCGGGTTCCAAAGAACTCATGTTCCTGCTACAACTTGTGTACTACGGTGATCTTGTCATTCCTACACCGAGTTGGGTTTCCTATGCGCCGCAGGCGCATATTATTGGGCGTCATATACGCTGGCTTCCGACACATCTGGAAAACTGCTGGCGCCTAACACCTGACGAAATTGAGAACTTATGCCGTACGGATCCCGATCGTCCAAGAATCATGATCCTTAACTACCCGAACAATCCAAGTGGTTGCACCTACCAGCTTGAGGAACTCCAAACTCTGGCTGAGATGGCTCGTAAATTTAAGATCGTCCTGCTTTCTGATGAAATCTATGGAGAGTTGCACCACAATGGGAAACATGTTTCCATTGCGCGATTTTACCCAGAAGGAACCATCATAAGTAGCGGTTTGAGTAAGTGGTGCGGAGCAGGTGGATGGCGACTTGGCACATTTCTCGTTCCTCGCTCCTTACATTGGTTACTTGACGCTATGGCGGTGGTGGCGAGTGAGACCTTTACTTCTACCTCAGCCCCAATTCAATATGCGGCTGTCCGTGCCTTCCATGGGGGCATTGAAATTGAAGAATATTTATTGCATTCGCGCCGCATCCTGAAAACCCTGGGACGTTATTTCTCCCAGCGATTAAAAGAAGCTGGAGTAGCCGTACCAGAGCCACAAGGAGCATTTTATCTTTTCCCTGACTTTAGTTCATTTAGGGAGCGGTTGAAATCACACGGCATTACCACAAGTGAAGAATTTTGCCAACACCTTCTTGATGAAACCGGGGTAGCGGTTTTAGCGGGCAGCGTGTTCGGGCGTCCACCTGAAGAATTGTCGGCCCGAATTGCTTATGTTGACTTTGATGGGGATCGGGCTTTAGGCGCTGCTACGCAAATTCCGCTTAACAAAAGTCTCGATGAGCAATTCCTTAACACATATTGTGGGGGCCTGATAACAGCCGTTGAGCGAACGTGTGAGTGGCTCCATAAACATCGTTAAACCGGGAGTAAAACCATGACAGAAATCTTATGGAATCCCTCAGACGATTCTATTAAGAAGACAATGATGACAGACTTTACGCAGTGGTTGAGTAGTAAAACCGGAATGCAGTTCCCCGATTACAGCTCGCTTCATCAATGGAGCATAGAAAACATTGAAGATTTCTGGGCCTCTTTCATTGAGTACACGGGTATCCTTCATAGCGAACCTCACCACCAAGTCCTAGATACGCATAAAATGCCCGGTGCCCATTGGTTTGCTGGGATGCGATTGAATTTTGCTGAAAACATTCTTGCTAAGGACTTCCACAATACTGCTGTCGTTTATCGTATTGAAAAGCCTGAGGATGAATTGGAAACCAGTGGTTGTTTTTACCGCGAGTACAGCTATGATGAATTGAGAAAATTGGTGGCGAGATGCGCAAGAGGACTTAAGGAAGCCGGTATTACATCAGGAGATAGGGTCGCAGGATATTTGGCTAATGTACCTGAAGCTATAATCGCCTGTCTCGCATGTGCCAGTATTGGAGCCACTTGGAGCAGTGCCTCGCCAGATTTTGGACTTGATGCGCTGTGCGATCGTTTCATACAGGTGGAACCCAAACTCGTATTTGCTAGCACTCACTATCGTTACAATGGTAAGACTTTTCGCACCGACCAGACCTTAGAAGAATTACATAAAAAAATCCCGTCTGCTAAAACAATCGTGTCGATTCCCTATCCAGTCGATGACGCCAATATCGTGGGTGATGTAACTTGGTGGGACTTTCTGGGACCTGAAGACCCACCCGAACTAACCTTTACACAGGTTTCTTTCGAACATCCTCTTTACATTTTGTTTTCCTCCGGCACCACAGGCACGCCTAAATGTATTGTTCATGGAACTGGCGGGACTTTACTGCAGCACAGAAAGGAATTGCAGTTGCATTGTGATCTCGGTCAACGAGATTCCTTACTCTTTTTTACCACCTGTGGGTGGATGATGTGGAACTGGCAACTGAGCGCATTGTCACTTGGCGCAAAGATTTGCCTTTACGACGGCAACCCTGGCTACCCTGATCTAACTGCTATTTGGCGTGTTGTTGACAAACTTGGAATTACCCATTTTGGAACCAGCGGTCGCTACATAGAAAGCTGTATGAAAAGTCGGCCACCGATTAAACCCGCAAGCCTGGGTGAAATGTCATCACTACGCAGCATCCTTTATACAGGTTCCCCCCTATCTCCGAACGGGTTTCGTTGGATCTATGAGACCGTTAAAAAGGATGTTCACCTGGCCGGGATTTCTGGAGGCACAGATATTGTCTCCTGCTTCATTCTGGGAAATCCTAACCTTCCAGTGATTGCCGGGGAGATACAATGCAAAGGATTAGGGGTGGACATAGCAGCCCTTGACGAACAAGGCCGGCCCATAGATGAGGAACCTGGAGAACTGGTCTGTCGAAAACCTTTACCTTGCATGCCTATTGAATTTCTAAACGACCCCAACGGTAAAAAATATCATGATGCCTATTTTGATTTTTATCCTGGCTTGTGGCGGCATGGCGATTATGTAGAATTTACGCCCCGTGGCGGCGTGATTGTCTATGGACGGAGTGACGCAACTCTAAATCCCGGAGGCGTCCGCATTGGAAGTGCTGAAATATACTCTGCCCTTGACAACTTAGATTTTATTACAGGTTCAGTAGTGATTGGATGGAAGCCACACGACCAGTCCGACGAAATTATCGTTCTATTTGTTGTCTTATCTAGTAATCGACATTTAGACGACAAGGATGAGAAAGTAATACGCCAAACGATTCGAGAAAAATGTTCTCCACGGCACGTTCCTCACCGCATTTTCCAGATTTCGGAGGTTCCTGTTACCAGAAGCGGCAAGACAGTTGAACTGAGTGTAAAGGCCATTTTGGCTGGTAAATCGATTTCGAATCGTAGTGCCTTGGCGAATCCACAGGTATTGGAAGAAATTGAACAGATTCGATCGCAGTTATTAACCGAGTACACCTCTGCATAAAAGTATTAGCCCTTTCGACCACGATCAGGGACAGAATCTCGGAAGAATTTGGCGGATGAACGATTTGATTTGAGATTAATTATTTTTACAGTTGGATTTATGCACACAACAGATTTCTCACGGAGTTTACCCTGAGCGCAGTCGAAGGGTTCTAAACGACAAATTGAGTGTAGAGGTGTCATTCCGACTGCAAGGAGGAATCTGGAAGTTGCAGGATTTTCATATGCAAAGATATTTTGCTTTATCGCCTGATTGGTGCCTTCTAGATTTCTCACGGAGTTAACATGAACAAACGATTTCCATGTCATTCCGAGCGGAACGAAGCCCTTCAGTGCGTTCACGATAAACTTCGCGAAGTGGAGCCGAGGAATCTGGTTTCATAATATACAGATTTCTCGCTCCTCCCTACGGTCGTCACTCGAAATGACAGATTGTTTCTTATTTGATTCACATGGCGAATAGTTACCATAAATAGCGTATGCAAAATAAACATTATTTTGTTTATGTCCTTTCAAGTATATCTAAAGTCCTCTACATAGGTGTAACTAATGATCTAAAGCGAAGAGTATGGGAGCACAAGATAGAGTTGATGGGAGGCTTTACAAAAAAGTATCGAATAAAGAAACTTGTTTATTATGAAACATACAATGATGTGAATACAGCTATCGAGCGAGAAAAGCAGATTAAAAAGTGGCGGCGCGAAAAGAAAATTGCGTTAATTGAATCGGTAAATCCATCTTGGAAAGATTTATACGAAGGACTCTGAATAATATTATGTAATAGAATGATTTGTGCCCACCAGATTTCTCACTTCGCTCGAAATGACAAAGTGGTAGCCAGAGTGTCATTCCGACTACAAGGAGGAATCTGGAAGTTGTAGGATTTTAATTTGCACGGATATTTTGCTTTTATCGAGGGATCCGTGGACATCAGATTTCTCACTTCGTTCGAAATGACAAGTGGTGACAAGAGCTGTAGGTCTCCTTGAAAATGACAAGCCTGAACCGGGTTCTTTAAACCTTAAGTCAAACAAAAACCCCCACCCCAAATAATTTCGGAGTGGGGGTTTTTCATTTTAAGAATCGGTAAACTGACGAATTCAAAGAATTCGTGTAGCTTACAGATTCAAAGAGAATCGGCCGTAATAAAAGCCACCATTCATACCAAACTGAGTCACTCGCCTGCTATAAATGAATCTTTCACCACTTCTATTCGTCTCTTTCTCATGTTCATCCGGGAAGGTATTGAAAACATTATTGGCGCCAATGGTGAATGTTACGCCTCCAATCAAGTCGTAGGATAGGTCAACATCAAAGAGTACTTTGGCGTCAAACGTTTCATCATTGTCAGGATTCGTTGGCTTGTATTCAATTTTACCAAAGTATGCTGCGCGGGTTCCTATGCTGAACCGCCCCTGAGTATATCTTGCGCCAAGAGTGGCCTTGACTCTGGGAAGCGCATCTTCAAGTCGGTTACGCTCTTCACGATTGAATAACGTACTTTTTACATCTTCGATAGATTCACCAGCCAGGACCTGGTTCTTAAGACCATCTGGTACGTTAATAGAAGTAACCTCCGTGTCGGTAATATTGGCTGCCAGATTCAAGTCTAACTTACCCTGTCCCAACTTGGTAAAGTAAGCCGCTACGATATCTACGCCTTTGGTTTCTGTATCCACGGCGTTTGAGAAAAACTGCGCCTGACTCACACCTGCATCCTTAAATGGCTCCAAAATTCTGGCAAATGTCGGGTTGCCGCTGGTAAACCTACTGGTCAGCACAATTCTGTCGTCAATGGTGATGAAATAGGCGTCGGCTGTAATTGAGAATTTGGGATGGGGTCTGGCGGTAAATCCTCCGCTGAAGTTGACCGAGGTTTCTTCGTCAAGTGCACCAATGCCAAATGCCTTCGTGACAGAACTTTTATTATTGGCAGTCAGCACCTGACTCGGAACAATATCACCGCTTACTGGATCAATAAGGAATTGGGTACTGACGTTGTTAAACCAGGCCTGATGCAACGATGGCGCACGAAAACCGCTGCTGATGGCACCACGCAGAGCAAAATTTTCAGCGACTTCAAAACGTGCCGCTATCTTACCAGTTGCGGTTTTACCAAAGTCATTGTAGTTTTCAAAGCGTCCACCGACATCAACCAAGAATTGGTCACTCAGCTCAGCTTCGATACCACCATATATACTGATACTATTTCTGAACCGGTCCACCTCATTTGCCGGCTGAAACCCAGGAAAAACCTGTGATCCCGCCGCTTTAGGCGATCCGGAAGAAGTCGTATCAAAATCAATTCCGGGTCTATCGCCGCCATTTCCCAGCATCCAGGAAGCGTCATCACCGGCCTCAATCTCATAGTTTTCAATTCTAAATTCACCACCAAACGCTAAAGTAAGAGAATTGATTGAGCCTTTTGTGTCTATCGGCCGCACGATATCCAGATTACCAGACGTTTGGTCAAAACTGAGCCTGCCAGCATCAAATGTCAGAGGACTGGCCTCGCCCATAGAAGCATTGTTGGTGTTTTCAATATTGAATTGGAAGCTATTTCCGCCGTGAGTTACGCTCAAGTCAATATCCCAGCCGTTGCGGTTTCCGCGCAATCCAACCGTAAAAGACTTGTCAACGATTTCGGTATGGATTTCAGGCAGAAACCCGAATGGGAATAGTTCAGGAACAACCCGTGCCTCAGAGTTTGGCAGCCTGAAAAATCCAGATGCCATCCCCTTCCGGTGGGATACTCCACCCGAGCCATAGAGTTCGGCATTACCTGATATCGAATAAGCTGAGTTAAAGAACGCCATGCCCACGGTTGCTTTCGCTTGTCCGGTCTTCATGGAGAAATCGTCCCGGGTCATTCCTAATTCACGAAGCTTTGCATCTGTTGCTGCTTCTCCGGAGATACCAGGAAAGATATCCCGGGTCCAGGTACCGGAGCGATTTGTGCGACCCCTGTCATAGAATTGACCGGTCACATTGAAGAATCCTCTATCACCAATGTTAAAGCCATAATTGGCGTCGAGGTCTATTTGATCTCCATCACCTTCTCCGGTGGTTCCGGCCATCGAGTTTATTTCGATGTTATTGGTTTGCTGCTTAAGTACGATGTTGATGACACCAGCAATCGCGTCCGAACCATACTGTGCGGCAGCCCCGTCACGAAGGACCTCGATCCGTTCTATGGCCGCTTTAGGAATGGAGTTCAAGTCAACCCCGACCGTTCCACGACCAAAAGTGCCATTGACGTGCACCAAAGCAGACTGATGGCGACGTTTACCGTTAATCAAGACCAAAACTTGATCCGGGCCGAGTCCCCGCAAACTTGCCGGGTTGATGTGGTCGGTTCCATCTCCGATAGTCTGATGAGACGCATTAAAAGAAGGAGCAAGGTAAGTCAGGGCCTGGTTGATTTCCAACATGGGAGATTGTCTAACCTCAGCAGCTGAAATAACATCCACCGGTACGGGTGTTTCAATGGCGGTCCGTGCCGTTCTGGAGCCCAGCACGACGAGACTCTCACCGAATTGAACCGGGCTTTCAGCAAGTTCAAAATCCATGGTGACGGTTTCTCCAGCAACAACCTTGACCTCGTTTTCAACAGAACCATAGCCAATGAAAGTGGCCCTGAGTTTATACACACCAGGTTCTATCTTCAAGGTATATACACCGTCTACGTTCGTGCTTGAACCTCTTAAAGCTCCGACCACTGACACATTTGCTCCTGGCAAAGGTTCCGATGTTTCTGAAGCGATGACCTTACCGGTAATGGTACCTAATTCTCTCGCTTGAATGTGTGTCGAAAAAACCAGTAGGCACATAGCTGCTAAGAAACAAAATACGTTCCGGTAATTTTTTGTAATGTACGCTGTCATAAATAAACCCTCCTAAGAAATATTAAATTATTTAGTACGTATTTTCCTCCCTTAATTTGGATTACTAATATAGTCCCTTATATTATTGAATATATTATACTATACTACTCACCTCCTTTCAGATTGACATTGATGAATATCAGGACTGGTGTATTTGTGGGGATTTGGGTGGAATTCTAGAGGCGAAGCCGAAATCCCCATTCTTTTTAGAATCTACAGCCTGAAGGTCCTTGTCTTTTAGTCCATTCTTTTGCCGAATTTCGACTTTTCGGCTACGCCCCTAGGTTCTATCTTAACAAATTGAATGATTTTGGATGTTAAAAAAAGAAGAAAAGTTACATTCAATTAATATTAAACAAAATAGTAATGAATTTTATTTCAAGTGTCAAGCAAAAATTTCGATATTATTAATAAAAAATAAAGAAAAAGGCTAAAATGGAGAAATCATGAGAAATAGAAACTTAATTATAGTCGCCTTACTTCTGTCATTACATTTAGTCAGATTTCCTGCTTACTCTGAGGATTCTCAGTTCAATACTCCCTTTATTTCAAAAGGTAACGGACCTGAATTTTACATAGACTATTCTAATTTCCAAGGGGTAGACCATCAAACATACACAGAATTATATATCCAGATTGCTTACCATGAATTACAATTTATTAAACACAACGGGAATTTTCAAGCTGGATATGAACTGTATTTAACTGTTAGCGATGAAAATGAAAATCTACTCGAAGAGTATTCAAATGCTGATGTATTTGAAGTCGATTCCTATGCAGAAACTCAATCTACAACAAAGGCCAGGGTTTCACTGATAGCGTATACCTTCGACCCAGGTAAGTACAAAGTAAGAGCAGTTCTAACTGATATGGAAACGCAACATTCTTCAAGAATCGAACAAGTCTTTTGCTCGCGCAGCTTTCAATCACCGAATTTGATGATTAGCGATCTTCAGTTAAGCCAAAAAATTGTACCCGCTGAAGAGGGTCAGCCGTATGTAAAAAATCAACGTTATATCGAACCCAATGCCACTAGAATCTTTACTCAAGGTCTATCAGATATACATGTTTATTTCGAAATCTACAATCTTTCCTATTCTCAAAACAAAGAGAATACCACCTATACAGCCTACTTCACCTTTTATGATAAAAATGGCAAAAGGACAACACATTTTCAAACCTTTGAAAACAAGCCGGGTCCCTCATCTGCCCACAGTCTAAAAGTGCCCGTAAAACATTTTAGAGGTGGCACATATACCCTCACTATCCGTGTCAGAGATGACGATACAGGAGAAACCACTGAGGCTTCTAAGAGCTTCACGGTATTTGATTCACGACTCTCGCTTAACAATATTTGAATCGTACAACCGCGGTAGCACAAAATCGGTAGCTCCGACGGCGTATCGTTCTCGGCATATATTTCAAAAATTTCATCATTTTATTTTTGTCATTCATTTAAAATTCAAAGTAATACCCGATAGATAATAATAAGTTCTTCAGAACTTCTATCCATCAGTTGGAATGACATTCAAGGAGGAATCATGAAAGCAAAGACTGCATATCTGTTGACACTGATGATGGCGCCGATGCTGTACGGCTTCCCTTCAAATCCCAGCCTGTCCCCGATGACAACTCCTCTAAGATCAATGGGAGAAGGCCCGCTTTTCTATTTAGATTATTCAAATCTAATAGGTGTGGATAATAAGACCTTTGTTGAATTCTATGTTCAGGTAGGGTATGATGAACTGCAATTTATCAAATACCATGACCGCTTTCAGGCAAGTTATGATTTAGATGTTATTGTCTATGACAGCGAAAATAATGTAATTGAAGACTATGCAACAATTGATGCCTTTGAAGTGGAGACGTTTTCAGAAACTCAATCAAGCAACAAAGCTCGCATATCTCTTGTAGGGTTTTCCTTTGATCCCGGGCAATATCGAGTTAAAGCTTTGCTGAGAGATGTTGAGACTCAAAAATCCTCAATCATTGAAGGATCGTTTTCAGCACGAAGTTTTCAATCACAAGAGCTAATGATGAGCGATATCCAATTAAGTCAAAACATTAAGCCTGCCGAAGATGGGCAACCCTATGTGAAAAATCAACGCTATGTAGAACCTACGGCTGTGAGAATATTCGCCCACGGGCTATCCGATATCTATATATATTTTGAAATCTACAACTTAGCGTACACCCCAAAAACCAGTGACTCTACCTACACCGCAATTTTTATGTTTTACAATAATAAAAACGAAAAAATTGCACAGTTCAAACGTACACATATGAAACCAGGGAAAACTTCTGCTCATAGCCTCAAAGTGCCGGTGGAATACTTTATGAGTGGTGAATATACGCTCACCGTCCGTGTTCAAGATAACGATACTGGGCAAAGTGCAGAGTCTTCCAGGAGTTTTATCGTGTTCGATTCCTCTATTTCGCTCAATGACCCAAGCTCGGACGAGGCATTGTACAATGGGATCAATTTAGAAAATTGAGTCATATCTAGTTTTCGAAATTCATCAATCAAATTCGGTTCAACGGATATCTTAAATCCCCCATTTCCAAAAGCTCCAGAGTCTCGTTGAGCCACTGAATCACTGCTCGGTATTTTTCGATGTCTTCCTTGCTATGGCCCATAGCCAACACACTCTTAGCAATATACTCTAAATCCTCTTTCGACAGAAATTTCTTCCCATAATTCAGCAATTCTGTAACATCTGCTTCATCTCTTCTTTTTTTCAAAAGTTCAGCTCTCTCAGCCGCCGCAAACAATTTCAAAATCAACAAATCTCGCACACTGACTACTTTCGTTGGAATCTCCTCTAAAGCGGAATCAATTGCTTCGTTTAGAGCCGCAACTCGATGTTTCAAATTGGCAGGTAAAACATCCAAACGGGTACCTTCAACATCGTAAATTTGTACGACAGTGGTGCCACCTTTGTAACATTTCTTAAATGCTTTACGAACTTTAGGGAGATCCTTTGAAGCCACTAAAATGTCAAGATCGTGAGTAGCTCTTGGTAAAGCATGGTGTCCCATGGCAATGCCGCCAATGATAGCGTAATTTATCCCATGTTGGTTTAAAGTTCGAAGTATCCATTTGATTGTTTCCCATTCCATTAGTTTCGGCCCGCCCCAAAAATTCCCCAATTGGTCAGAAATAATCACCGCAGATTCTAGACCATTGTGCCCTTTAACCAGATAATCTTCCCGGGTTTTCACGCATGCTTCTTGCGCCGCAAATTCATCTCGATCTTTAGTAGATAATTTTTCTCGTTTACTTTTCATTTTTTCTTCTAATAGCCTTTAGATTATTAAAAAATAGATAATAGAACTCTCAATGTCAAGTTAATTCGCCTTAGAGTTTTGGTTGAGAAGGATGAACCCTCCTCTTTATGACCATGTGTCACACCCACAGAAGTAAAACCTCAGTTACGGTGAGGTAACCAGCCGTACTCGTTCACAGACTGTGCGAAAAGTCAGACTCTGCGGTGCTTGTCCTTCAGGACGTGAGATGGACATTATCTCACGTCCTGAAGGAGGAATCTTTTTTGATTGGACGTAAGGTCTTGTTTATTAAAAAGATTCTTCCAGAATGACATCAAGGTGTTGCTGAGCTATTGCAATAGATTGGTGTGAGTACCATGAAATACCGTTTACAGATTAGTGCACTAACTTGATGACTGCAAAACTTAAAATCGACATTCATTTGTTGAATTTACAAATCCCGGCCTCTGCAGCCGATGCCGCACCCGGCAGGCCAATTTTATATAAGTTTGTTCAAAAATAGGAGGCACATGTGGATCAAATATCTAGAAAATTGCTCTCTTTGAGAATTCTGGTTATGTTGTTGGGTTTGCTTGTTCTCTACTCTACTAATTCTATCTCAAAATTAACCCCGAGATTAGCTGTTGCACAAACCTTTCAAGATTCTGGTGCGACCACAAAAGAAGGTTCCCCTCCTTCACCCCCTAAATCAGTTAGAGGTTTGATGCAGGTACGTCCTGGCGGGCCATTGGAGGAAGTCGAGGTGGCGGTACATGCGGTACCAGTGGATGTTCCGTCGATCGACGCCAAGGATGCTGCCATAAACGATAAAGATCTGGTGTTAGGCGTGGTCATCAGCGGCCAGGCCATGGCATATCCGATCCGATACCTGGCGATGCATGAAATTGTGGACGACCAGGTCGGCGACGTACCCCTTGCGCCTTCTTGGTGACCTTTAACCGGCTCCGGCGTCGTGTACGCCCGTCGTGTAGAAGACCAGAAATTAACCTTTGATTTTGCTGAAGGGCTCGTGAAAAATAACCTCTTAATTGTTGACCGGGAAACCCGCAGCATCTGGTCTCAGTTAGATAGCAAAGCCATTGATGGTCCGCTGAAAGGTACACCACTTAAAATGTTACCAGCCATGCAGACAACCTGGAAATTCTGGAGAGAGACCCATCCTGGCACAAAAGTCTGGATAGTCAAGGACGAAAAAGGGCGTCCATACTATTATCGAAACTCGCGGCGCAGGTCTTCAAAACAGCAAAAAGTGAAAAAACATCATGATACTTCAAATCTGGGGTTAGGCTTAGCAATTAAAAGCAAGGCCATATTCTTCCCATTTCAAGAATTGAATAAAATGAAAATACCGTTTGAGCTTGAGATAGCCGGGAGTAAAGTCACCATTCATTACAATAACAAGGCCTTAACCGCCTGGGCTGAGGACGCTAACGGCGAACTTCTCACAACCGTTCTGGTGTATCAGGATGGGTGGCTGGGTTTTTATCCTAATTCACAAATCATACGTGCTACAGATTTTAACAATAAATGATTTGAAAGAATAACGAAAATGACCCATTACCGACTCGACCAATCCTTTGCTTTGGAAATGGATTCCAAAGATCCCCTGGCCCATTACAGGGAAAAGTTTTATCTTCCAACAGGGCAAGATGGAAAGGAGTGCATTTATTTTTGTGGCAATTCACTTGGTCTGCAGCCAAAATCTGTAAGAGCCTATATTGAGCAAAAATTGCAAGACTGGGAGACCCTTGGGGTAGAAGCTCATTTTCATGCGAAAAATCCCTGGCTAACTTATAATGAGTTCTTAGCCAAACCAACCGCTCGATTGGTAGGCGCTAAACCCATTGAAGTCGTGATCATGAACGCGCTTACCGTCAATCTTCATTTAATGTTGGTTTCGTTTTACAGACCCACTGCTGAAAGACACAAAATCTTAATTGAGTCCCATGCCTTTCCCTCAGATCAATATGCGGTTAAATCGCAGATGGCATTCCATGGATTTGACCCAGAAGCTTCACTTATTAAACTTATTCCAAGACCAGGTGAGACAACCATCCGAACCGAAGATATTGAAGGGGTCATTGAAAAAGAGGGAGATGCCATTGCTCTCATCATGTTAGGCGGGGTCAATTACTACACTGGACAGGCTTTTGATATGCAAAGAATCACGCGTGCCGGTCACGCCAAAGGCTGCGTAGTAGGATATGATTTAGCCCATGCCGCTGGGAACATAATTCTAAAGCTCCATGACTGGAATGTGGATTTTGCCGTGTGGTGCTCGTACAAATATTTAAACGCCGGCCCCGGAAGCCTGGCTGGCTGTTTTGTACATGAAAGATTCGCTCATCGTTTAGACCTACCGAGATTTGCTGGCTGGTGGGGCCACAATAAAGAAACCAGATTTCAAATGCCTCCTAATTTTGATCCAATCCCGGGTGCAGAAGGATGGCAACTAAGCAACCCTCCCATTTTGTCAATGGCTCCCTTAAGAGCCTCAATGGAAATGTTTGATGAAGTGGGAATGGAAAAACTCTGTGCCAAAAGTAAATTGCTTACCGGCTACCTGGAATTTTTGCTCAAACAAACCCTGGATGATAACATTGCCATTATCACCCCTGCAGATGTAAATCAAAGAGGTTGCCAGTTGTCCCTCCGGATTAAGAGGGGTGGAAAAGCTTTGTATGAAAAACTCAAAGCCAACCATGTTATCTGCGACTGGCGTGAACCGGATATCATTCGGGTGGCCCCGGTACCGTTGTATAATCGGTTTGTAGATGTTTATAACTTCGTTAAGATTTTTACTGCAGAATATCAACGCATGTTAAACGCAAAATGAGGATTAAACAATGGCCAAGAAGAAAAAAAGCAAAGGGGGCCAGGCACCGCTTTCACCCAAACAATACATAAAAACGAAAGCTCGTTTGCTGCCAATTTATGAATGTCTGATCACCGAGGATTGGGAAGAATTTGAGAAAAACGTCTCATATGAAGATGTGGTGGAAATAATCGACTATTTATATGAGGAAAAATTTGGCAAGAGCCAGGGACCCAAAGATCTTAATCCAGAAGAGGCTGTCTTA
>JBHIAW010000020.1:0-25901 GCA_046758765.1 bacterium | reverse complement strand
GCGAGGACGCCCAACGGAGCAGAATAGTAGGTTTTCGGCCAAGTTTCTAGAAAATTAACAGGCATAGCACTCATTTATGTCTTCTTGTAACCATTCAGGCTGTCATTCTCGAAGAATCTTTTTTGAATCAGCGTCCGAATGAACCTTGTTTACTTAGCGCCAAGATTTACAAAGATTCCTACGGAATGACAGGGCAGCCTGAATAGTTACATCTTCTTCAAAATATAACGATGGGAAAAAATCAAGTCAAGAGAAATTTTGCTTTTCTTCAAATGTTGTAAAATACCAAGAAAAAACCCGAAGCCCTCTCAATTTGTCTTCGGGTTCTTCTCACAAAATTTACAAGTTATTTAGCCTTCAATCTCTTCTGCCTGGGGCTTTTGTTTGTTATGGTTTTCGTCAACCCTGGTTTTCTTTCTGCCCGCCTCAGCAAAATCTAAACCATCTCCCTTTTTCTTCACCAATATGTGACTACCGTCGGAGAATCTACTTTTGAGAATTTCTTCGGCAATAGGGTCTTCGATAAATTTCTGAATGGTTCGTCGTAATGGACGGGCACCAAAAACTGGATCAAAACCGTGTTCAACGATAAATTCTTTGGCGCCTTTGGTGAGTTCGATCTCAATTTCGCGGTCCTGTACCTTATCAAGCATTTCATCTATAACGATATCCACAATTTCCAACATATCTTCTTTGGTTAGAGATCGAAATACCACAATTTCGTCAACCCGGTTGATAAATTCAGGATTGAATATTCGTTTGACCTCCTCCATAATTTTATGACGCATCGAATCGTAATCCATATCATCGGCCACAGCGGAAAACCCAAAACCCCCGCCTTTCTTGATTTCTCTAGCTCCAATATTAGAGGTCATGATTAAGATTGTGTTTCTGAAATCAACTCGTCTTCCCAGTCCGTCAGTGAGTTGGCCATCGTCAAGGATTTGCAGGAGAATGTTAAAGACATCTGGATGGGCTTTTTCAATTTCATCGAATAGGACTACCGAATAAGGGTGGCGTCGGACTTTTTCTGTCAATTGGCCGCCTTCTTCATATCCTACATATCCCGGTGGGGCACCGGTCAATCGTGAAACCGAAAATTTTTCCATGTATTCCGACATATCAAGTCTTACCAAAGCATCCTCGTCTTCAAATAGATACCGAGCCAGTTCTTTTGCAAGCTCTGTCTTGCCCACGCCCGTAGGACCCAAAAATATGAAGGAACCAATTGGACGCGTCGGGTCTTTGAGTCCAGCTCTTGTTCTCCGAATGGCCTTACTTAATAGATGGATCGCATCATCCTGACCAACTACGCGTTTTTTCAGTTCACTCTCCATGCCAAGAATCTTTTCAGACTCAGATTGGGCAACTTTCCTAACTGGGATGCCAGTCATCATAGATACCACTTCTGCGATATCATCTTCAGTTACTGCAGCGATGAACTCATCTTCTGTATCTTTCCATCGACGCTTGGCAGCTTCCAGTTTTCTGTTCAATCTCTTTTCTTGATCACGTAAAACAGCAGCCCTCTCGAATTCTTGAGCTTTAATTACCGAGTCTTTCTCACGTCTAACTTTCTTGATTTCTTCCTCTAAATCGGTAACCTCCTTGGGCACAACAATATTAGCTAGATGCACGCGCGCTCCAGTTTCATCTAAAACATCAATAGCCTTGTCAGGCAGATATCGATCGGTTATATATCTTTCTGAGAGCTTTACCGCTGCTTTAATAGCTTCATCGGTATATTTCACCTTATGATGGGCCTCGTATCTATCTTGTAAGCCCACCAGGATTTGAAGGGTCTCGTCGGCTGAAGGAGGATCGACCATAATTTTTTGAAAACGCCTTTCCAAAGCCCCATCCTTTTCAATGTATTGACGATATTCATCCAAAGTCGTTGCTCCAATACATTGAAGCTCGCCGCGCGAGAGAGCCGGCTTAAACATGTTCGAGGCATCAAGAGACCCGGAGGCGCCCCCTGCCCCTACAATGGTATGCAATTCGTCGATGAATAGAATGACATCCTTAGCCCGGTACAACTCATTCATAATCGCTTTCATTCTTTCTTCAAATTGGCCGCGATACTTAGTCCCGGCCACAATCGCGCCCAAATCCAAAGTAACCACCCGTTTGTTATGAAGAACTCGTGGGACTTTTCTGTCTACAATTCTTAATGCCAATCCCTCTGCAATGGCTGTTTTACCCACGCCGGGTTCACCAATGAGCACAGGATTATTTTTCTTTCTGCGGCTGAGAATTTGAGCAACTCGCTGAATCTCGTTATCTCTACCGATAATGGGGTCCAGTTCGCCTTTACGCGCCAGTTCGGTTAAATCGCGACCAAAGTGATCCAAGGCTGGGGTTTTGGACTTTTGAGTTCCGACTTCACGGCTTGAAGGGGCACCACGTAAGATGTTTTCTAATTCTTCCCTTACCGTATCATAGGTAACATCGAAACTGATGAGCACCTGAGCGGCCACGCCGTCTTTTTCTTTGACCAAGGCCAAGAGAAGATGCTCGGTCCCGATGATATCAGATTTGTATTTTTCCGCTTCCACATAAGCCATTTTCAAAATCTTTTCAGCACGTTTGGTGAAAGGAATGTTGCCAATGGTCATAGTTTCACCAGCCGATTTAACCGAGTCTTCTACAGAGTTCTTAATTTCATCTAAATCACAGCCTAAATTGCGTAAGATTTCAACTGCTATGCCTTCTCCCTCCCTAATTAAACCTAGGAGTAAATGTTCCGTACCAATATAATCGTGACCTAATCGCAGCGCCTCCTCTCTAGAGAACTGGATAACCATCTGGACTCTGCTTGAGAAATTATTTTTCATATCATTAACTCCATTTCTTAAAAACTTCAAAAAGCTTTAATCGTTCTATTAACTTCAAACAATAACGTAAAGCAATGACTTCCAACTAATTTGATTTCAACTTAGCTAACGCTCTCTTCTTTGACAAAGTTTCTTTAGTACTAAACTTGTAAATGTTGCCTAATGAATTCAGCTCGAGTGATGTCCCTTTCTCTCGGGTTCAATTTCTTGCTATAAATCTTCTGTAAATGTGCGGGTTGAACCAAAACCAAAAGTTGATTTATGGCTATACGGCTGATGTTGTCCAGCAATCCCAACTCTCTTCCAAACCGAACAGTCGACAGTAGATTCATAGCCTCTAACGAGCTCATGATTCGAGCATTTTTTAGAGTTCCGAGCGCCCGATAAATCATGTCTTCTAATCTTATCTTATCCTCTTTCAGCAAATCTTCTCGAGCTATGCGTTCCAGATCCACCAATTTTTTAGCAATGATTTCCAGTCGCTCAATCATACCCTCCTCAGTTCGGCCTAAGGTAAGCTGATTAGAAATCTGAAAAATGCTGCCTACGGGATCGGTACCTTCACCATAAAAGCCACGCACGGCTATCTCAGAAGTTGGCAGTTGTTTAATTACAGCGTTGATCTTGTCCTTGAGAGACAATGCAGGAAGATGGACAAAAATCGAAACTCTCATTCCTGTACCTGTGTTAGTTGGACAGGCAGTTAAATATCCAAATTGATTTGAAAAGCTGTAGCGCAACTTCTCTCCTAGCTCATCATCCACTCTCCTGATTATTTCCCAAGCATCTTTCATTCCTAAACCAGCTTCCATAGATTGAATTCTAAGGTGGTCTTCCTCATTAACCATAATACTCAGACTTTCCAGATGCCCTATGACAAGTAAAGATGGACGTGGCTTTTCAATAAATTGGGGACTGGCTAATCTTCTTTCCACAAAGAATTTTTTCTCCCATTCAGAAAGTCTATCAATTTCTATATACGTTGCTTTTTGTAGACTTGTACATGCTAAACAAGCATCCTTAACATTTTTTAGAATCTGAGCCAAATTATCTTTTCTAGCTCGATCTGGAAAATTATACCCCTCGATATTGCGTGCCAATCTTATCCGCGACGAGATGATTATGTCAGAGTACTTGTCTTCATGGGTGAGCCAGCATCCAAAATTCCAAAGCAAATCATCGATTATTTTGGAAGACCTTTCCGCGGCACCCGATTTACCCTTAGCTTTTTGAGATTCAACAGAATTCATCGCAATATTCCATCATTCTCTTTTTTGTCAATTTCCCTTTGTGCGTCTCGAATCATGTCTCTCAGTTCCGCAGCCCTTTCAAAATTCTCGTTCTCTATCGCGTTCTGAAGTTCCAACTTAATCCTTTTTAAATCTGATTCTTGAACAACATATCTGTGTGTCTTAGGACGGCTTCCGATATGCTGGTTACTCCCATGAATTCTTCTTAGAATCACTTTTAGATCCTCTCGGAATGTATCGTAGCAAATATCACACCCAAACAAACCGGTCTTCTGAAAATCATCCCACACTAAACCACATCCCCGACACTTGATCTTACTCTTGACTTTTCTCCGTTTGATAATATCCTCATCCAGCATACTCATAAGAAAACTTCCAAATATTTGTGGTAGAGCGGTCAAAGGATTATCAATCCCCTTTTCCTCTGCACATTTTTTACAGAGATTCATCTCAAGTTTTTTACTATTAATGATCTGGGTTAATTTAACCTCAGCGGCATTAACATTACATATTTGACACAGCATACTACACTAATTGATATGAATGTTCGTTCTTGATACGACCATCAAATAATTCGACAACTTTATCAGCGCTTTCCGCCAACCCAAGGTTGTGTGTTACAATAACAAATGTTCTATTGTATTTACGGCTCAAATTCCAAAGCAACTCATGTAACGCTTTACTTGCTTTTTGATCCAGATTTCCAGATGGTTCATCAGCCAAAATAATTTTCGGCTCATTCATCAAAGCACGAGCCACAGCCACTCGCTGTAATTCACCGCCGGAAAGCTCTCCAGGTCTATGGCCGAAACGGTCTTTTAATCCAACTTCTGAGAGAAGAAACTCAGCTCTTTTTCTCAATTTCGATTTGTCAAAACCCCCGATCATACTCGGCATCATTACATTTTCAAGAGCTGTAAATTCCGGCAAAAGATGATGAAATTGAAAAACAAATCCGATGGTTCTATTTCGAAAACTGGCCAACTTTTTATCATCATATTCATAAACCTTCGTATGATCAATTTCAACATGACCTCTTGTTGGCCGGTCTAAAGTTCCAAGAATGTTAAGCAAGGTACTTTTTCCTACACCTGATGGGCCGACAATGGCCACAATTTGACCTTCATTAACCTCCAAATCAATTCCTTTAAGGACATGAACCCTTCCTTTCCCCATAGGATAGGATTTATGTAAATCTCTTGTAACTAATATAGGCTTAATCGCAGACATCTCCTACTCGTAACGAATCGCCTCCACAGGCTCTAATTGTGCCGCCTTCCAAGCTGGATACACGGTTGCTATCAGGCTGAGCAAAATAGCAGCCAGCGCAATTAGAACAAAATCTTTCCCTTTCATTAGAATCGGTAAAGAACTAATAATATAAACATCTGGAGGCAAAGAAAAATATTGGTATTTCAATTGAGACCAGCAAAGGATAAAACCAATTATGGTACCTAAAATAGTCCCAATCGCCCCTCCAACCAATCCTTCAAACATGAAAATTTTCATGATGCCGGTAGAGGTAGCACCCATGGATTTCAAAATGCCGATTTCCTTTGTCTTTTCCAGTACCACCATGATCAACGTACTTACAATATTAAATGCTGCAACCATAATAATCAAGCTTAAAATGATAAATGCTGCCCATTTTTCGATCTGCATCCAGGAAAAAAGCGTTTTATTCATATCAAACCACGTTACTGTGGTATACGGATAACCGAGTAATGAATCTATTCTGTTAGAAACATAATCAGACTGGTTCAAATCATCCAGCTTTATCTCTAAGCCGGAGACTTTTTTCTTAAAATCGAAAAGTCGCTGGGCCTCTTTAAGAGAAATATAAGCAAAAACATCATCAAATTCAAACAATCCTGTTTCAAAATATCCAGTAACTTGAAAAGTTCTCAGATGTGGCATCCGGCTAATTAGAGGACTTAATCCCGTTGGGCTAAGAATTTGTATTTTTTCTCCTAGTCCAGCGCCCAATTTTTCTGCCAAATAACGACCAAGTACGATTCCGGGTAACGGCCTCTCTCCGTCGGTCTTAATTTCTCCAATCTCAAAGGTCCCGTAAATTACATCCTTTTCTATATCTGAGACCTGACCAATAGTATTTGCATCCACACCCTTTATTACCACACCCGCCTTTCTACTTTTTGAAATGACGAGGGCTTTCTCATCAATATAAGGAGAAATTCCAATAACATGCTCAACCTTGTCAATTTTTTCAAAAATATTTTTGTAATCTTCTAAGCCTTGATTATGAAAGGTTCTCAGTCGAATATGGGAACCGAAGCCAATGATTCTTGTTTTAACCTCACTTTCAAAACCGTTCATAATGGAAAGAACAATTATGAGTGCAGCCACCCCTATCATGACCCCTAAAACGGAAATGTAGGTTATCAGCGAAATAAACCCAGTTTTTCGCTTTGATTTTAAATATCTTCTCGCTATGAAAAATTCGTAAGACATCGTTCCGATCTATTTATGAACCTTCAGGCCGCATTTGCGGAAAAAATATTACGTCCCTTATGGAGGGCTGATCCGTGAATAACATGACTAACCGGTCAATTCCCATTCCCAAGCCCGCGGTTGGTGGCATCCCGTATTCCAGTGCTCGTAAGAAATCTTCGTCAAAGATTTGGGCTTCTTCATCACCTAATTCAAGAAGTTCTTTCTGAGCAGTAAACCGCTCCCTTTGATCCAAAGGATCATTTAACTCAGAAAAGGCGTTGCCGATTTCTCTGCCACAGATAAATGGTTCAAACCGTTCTACCAGCTTCGGGTCTTCCCGATGGCGTTTGGCTAAAGGCGAAAGTTCAACAGGATAATCCATCACAAATGTTGGCTGCACTAAATGGGGTTCGACCTTCTCACTGAATATTTCATCGATTATTTTGCCTTCACGCCAAAAGGACTCAACCTGTATCTGCAATTCTGTCGCTGCCGCTCGCAATTGTTTCAAGTCTTTGCCATATAATTCCTTACCCGTATACTTCCGAATCACATCAAACATTTTTACACGCTTCCAAGGGGGACTCAAATCGATTTCAACTCCCTGAAATGTAAGTTTCGCTTTGCCAAGAATCTCAATAGCGAGCTTACTGACCATCTGTTCCACTACCGTCATCATATAATTATAGTCTTGATAGGCTACATACAGTTCCATCATGGTAAATTCGGGGTTGTGAAATCGGTCCATTCCTTCATTGCGGAAGTCTTTTGAAATCTCATAGACCCCATCGTAACCCCCTACCAGGAGTCGCTTTAGATACAGCTCGTCGGCAATTCGTAAATAAAGGTCCATATCCAGAGTATTATGATGAGTTACAAAGGGTCGCGCTGAGGCACCTCCGTAAATCGGCTGCAATACAGGAGTTTCGACTTCAAGAAATCCTTGTCTATCTAAATAGTTTCGCATAGACGTGATAATTTTCGCTCTAGTGATAAAAACACTTCTGACTTGTGGATTCACAATCAAATCTACATAACGCTGTCGGTAACGAAGCTCTCTATCCGCAAATTGGTCATAGACTATTTTTTCTTGGCCCTGGATTTTTTCTTTTACAATGGGGAGCGGGCGCAAAGTTTTGGACAAAAGTTCCAGTCGCGCCAGCTTAATCGTTGTTTCTCCGGTGCGTGTGACAAACACCTCCCCGGTCACGCCAATTATATCGCCAATATCTAAGAGCTCAAAAACCTGGTATAATTGTTCACCAACCTCATCCTGACGCACATAAATCTGAATTTTCCCCTTAGAATCCATGATATGCCCAAATGCAACCTTGCCATGTCCTCGAATGGACATGAGTCTACCAGCCAAGGAAACTTTTTTCCCTAAATAACTATTCGGCTCGTCTAGGATATTTTTTGAATAGGCCGTCTGAACAAAATTATATGGATATGGATTTACACCGAGCTCCTTCAACCTTGCAAGCTTCTGCCGGCGAATCCGCATCACCTCGTTTAGATCTTCTGCTTGTATATTTTCTTTATTGTCTGGCATGATATATTTTGATCATAAATGTTTTTCTAACCGCTGAAACATCATTATCATTCATTTTTTGGCGTGCTCTGCGGTTAAAATTCATTCCACATTGATTTGTACACTTTCGGAATTCTCTCCGAAACCCAACAAGTGACCTCATAAGGTATGGTATTTAATTTCTTACAAATTTCATGAATGGTAATCTCTTCCCTACCCTGACGACCAAGCAAAACCACCTCATCGCCGGTCTGAACTGCACTTTCCGCACCAACCTCTACCATTATCTGATCCATCGTCACCCGGCCGACTACCGGGAATCTTTGTCCTTGAATGAGCACTTCACCCTTGTTCGAAAGCAGCCGGTTGAAACCATCTCCATATCCAAAAGGAACTGTGGCAATTTTTGTTTTCTGTTTCGCTCTAAATGTTAGTCCATAACTAATGGGTGTTCCCTCTTCAACTTCCTTGATAAGAATCACGCGCGACTTTATCGACATAGAAGGCTCAATCGCAACAGTTTCTGAAGTTTCTAATGAGGGATAATAGCCATACATCATAACTCCGGGACGGACCATATCAAAATACGACTCGGGCAAATCTAAAATGGCGCCGCTGTTTGCGGCGTGCTTTAAGGGAATTTCGATTTGCTTCTCATCCAATCTGGTCAACGCATGATTGAATCGCTTAAGCTGGGTATGGGCGAACGATTTATCCTTTTCATCGGCATTAGCAAAATGGGTATAGATACCAACAATTTCCAAGTGATTTAATTCCACTACATCTTGCACGAAATCTGCAGCCTTTTGCCAAGCTACCCCGACCCTTCCCATACCTGTGTCTACCTTGATGTGAACCTTGGCGGTTTTTCCAAGTTGTTTTGCCTTTTCAGAAAGAGCCTTTGCTAAGTACATATCATAAAGTGTCAGCTCCAAACCAAATTTCAAAAAATCTTCGATTTGACTTTCAAAGAACCCCCCGAACACCAAGATATTCGCGTCAAAATTATTTTCTCTTAAAATTACTCCTTCTTCCAAGCGCGCCACCCCCAGATAACACACACCATTTTCAATAGCAGTCTTGCTGACCTCCTTCAAACCATGTCCATAAGCATCGGCTTTAACTACCGCCATTATTTCCGCAGGAGCCACTTGCTTTTTTATTTCTCTCAAATTATGGGCAATGGCGGCTAAGTTAACTTCAACGAAAGTGGGTCTGCAACTCGGCGCGGACAATTGATTCCTCATTTGTGGAGCACATTACTACGCTAAATCGAGATTTCCGATTCGACCTGTTTGTCCGCTTTTTCATCCTTTAACATTAAGAAGGCATGAATAAAGTCATCTAAACTACCATCCATGACACTCTGAATGTTGCTGGTTTCTACGCCAGTCCGATGGTCTTTGACTAAATTATATGGATGAAAAACATACGATCGAATCTGATGTCCCCAGGCGATCTCTTTTTTACTTCGTTCAATTTCTGTCAGCTTTTCCTCTTCTTCCTCTTTCTTTTTTTGATAAAGCCTGGACATGAGTATCTTCATCGCGCTCTCTTTGTTTCTGTGCTGGGAACGTTCGCTCTGACACTGAACCACAATTCCGGTCGGTATGTGGGTAATTCGCACCGCTGAGCTGGTCTTATTTACATGCTGGCCACCGGCACCACTGGCTCGATAGGTATCAACTCGCAAATCATTCGGATCGATCTTAACTTCGATCGCATCCTCGATTTCTGGATAAACAAAGACCGAAGCAAACGAAGTATGCCGACGTCGATTAGTGTCAAAGGGAGATATTCTAACCAGTCGATGCACTCCGGCCTCAGCTTTTAGGAACCCGTACGCGTATTTACCCCGCACTTCTACTGTAACGCTTTTTATGCCCGCTTCCTCACCTGCTTGAAAGTCTAAAATCTCATAAGCAAATTCCTTTTGCTCAACCCAACGGAGATACATGCGCAGCAGCATTTGCGCCCAGTCTTGTGATTCCGTTCCGCCAGCCCCCGGGTGGATGGTTAATAACGCATTCTTTACGTCATCTTTTTCCCCCAACATATTCTGAAATTCTAAATCCTCAATTCTGTCCGCTAATTGTTTGAGCTCCTGGTCCACTTCTTCAAAGGTTTCTGAATCTTCTTCCTCTTGTGCTAAGTTTAGCAAAACTTCTAAATCACCTATTTTTGTCTGAAGTTCATCGTATTCATCAACTATCTCTCGATGGCTACTCATCTCCTGCATCACTTTCTGAGCGGTTTCCGGGTCATCCCAGAATCCATGTTCTGTGGTTTTTTTCTCTAATTCGGCAATAACCTTCTCTCTGGTTGAAACGTCAAAGATACTCCTTTAAATTCATAACTCTTTTACTCAAATCATCTAACTTCTCTTTCAGCTCTAGAAACATCTTGGTTTTCTCCTTTCTAAGAAGCCATGACAACAAATATTTGTTGCTTTAAATGTCGGAAACGTTACTACCGTTACCTGAAAGCGCGATTTCGCAGTGTAAGTCAACTCGTCTCGATTGAGCTGCTTGCCGGTAACGAAGTTCGTTCTTGTGGGCAGCATCGCAAACGAGGACGTGTTGCGTTACAAAGCTAGCGTTTCCTAAAATCGTTACATACCCGGCATGGCAGGGTATTCTTTCAGCACGGACACTCCTATCTGTCATTCCGGAGGAATCTTTTCAAATTGTTGCACAAGATGGAGAAAGTTCGCTCAGATATCTCCCGTAAAAAGATTCTTCCAGAATGACATCCCTAAAAGTGCTGATAAAAATATACGACAAAAATTATTTATTGTCAAGCTTTAAGGTTTGGGATTTACTTAGCGGTAAAATCATAAACGCCGTCCCAATCTTCTGGCGGTGGTTGTTCTATGAAATCGAGACAACGTTTAATGTAAACGCGGGATGGGCCATCGGTAGGAAAATATCGAAGGATACGTTTAAATTCAGTTAGTGCTTGATACCATTTGAGTTCTTTATAAAAGTTCAACGCCTGGGTATAGACATCAATAATCAGGTCTTGCTCAATGGAGGGGATAGCGCCAAGTCCACGCAGTTCGTAAATTCTAACAGGCTTCTTTTTCCCCTTGACTCGAACCAAATCTAATTCTCTTACAATGGCTTGTCTTCTGACGGCTTTATAGGTAAACTCACTAATTATGATTGTGGTGCCGTACTGCTTGTTCGCGCCTTCCAATCGCGCTCCTAAATTAACCTCATCTCCAATAACCGTATAGTCAAAAAGCTGAGATGAACCTAAGTTTCCCACAATCATTTTACCAGAATTGATGCCAATTCCGATCTGAAAGTAATCCTGTTTTCTTGCCGACCATTTTTTCTGCAGAGCTCGTAATCTTCTAACCATTTCTAAGGCCGCTTTGCAGGCCTTTTCAGCGTGATTTCCATACGGATGGGGAGCGCCAAAAATGGCCATGATTTCATCCCCCACAAATTTATCCAGGGTACCTTCGTTTTTAAAGATAACCCTGACCATGGCCGACAAATATTCATTTAGTTTTCTCACAACTTCCTGGGAAGAATGCTGCTCAGTGAACGGTGTAAATCCTCGTATGTCGGAAAAAAGCACGGTCAACTCGCGTCTTTGCCCACCATAGGTCGGCATCTCCCCGGATTCTAACATATTATCAATTACATTTTTGGCCATATAGTGCTGCCAAGTCTTTTTGATTCTGATTCTTTCTCTCTGTTCTGTGAGAGTTTGGTGGACAACATTTCCAACGTAGCTTAACAGTATGGCGAACGTAGGAGCAGTGACTTGTACCCACACTAAATTATGCATGAAAGAATAAAAACTCCAAATGATATAAGCTAAAATGATCCCCATCACAGCAAACATACCTCTGAATGGCTTCAGCCACTTTGTCAGTATCATGGAAACTACGGACAACAAAAAAACCATGACAATAACCAGGATAGAGTTTTGGGTTACGATAAAGTCACCTCTTAGTAGTGTAGCTAAAGCATTGGCATGCAACTCAACTCCAGGCAATTTGCGTTTTTTGCCTTGGTATTTGAAAAATGGTGTGAATTTATTGTCTTGCAGCACTTCAGAAGTGGCTCCAATAAATACAATTTTATCCTTAAAGGTTTCTTCCAATTTATGGATTTCGAAAATATCTGTATCTTCATCCCCTGGCAAATCAAAATCAATGTCATCGAGTATGGATGAAAACGAATAGGTCGTGAAAGATTGGGCTGGACCGCGAAAATTAATCAGCATGGAATTGAAATCCCTTTTTGGCACTCGACGATTACCAATAACAAAATACCCATCCTCATCGAAAATCACTTTTCCATTGGAATTGGTATTAGGCTGTAAATTCAAAAACGCTTGAATGCTTAGTGGATAATAAATGGCGTCAGAACGTTGTTGGAAAAGCAAATAGCGCCGAACAAAACCGTCGGGGTCTTCATCTATATTAATCAGCCCCCATTTCCCACCAGCATCCAAAAGAATGCTAATAGGTGGTAAGACATAGGTATTCAAAATATCGTTTGAAGCAAATTCCGTGACTAACTTGCCCGCCAAGATGACATTACTTGCTCTTTTCACAGCTCCAGCAAGCACCAAATCTTTGCGTCGATCTCTATCTGGTTCAGTGATCTCAATATCCAAAACAATCAGCTTGGCTCCAGCTTCATAAAGATTTAAGATCGCTTTGGCAAAATAATCTCTGGGGAAAGGCCATTTCTTTCTTAAGTCTACGAAGCTTTGGTCATCAATGGCTACAATAATGATGTTGTCTTTATCCGTATCCAATGTGCCGCGTAGACTGAACCTGGCATCGTAGGTCTTTAATTCAACATTTTCAAACTCGGGTAAATGGGACAAAATAAGAGACAAAACTGCGGAGAAAATCGCTATGATAACGCCAAAATACCACTTATGATGCCAAAGTTTAATTAGGTTCACCGCCTGAAATCCTCATTCAATATACACACAAAAAAAGGCAGGAAAGAAAATTTCACTGCCTTTTTTAACTACTTTATTTTCTAAAAGTTCTAAAATCTTTTTTCATAATAAATGCGAAAAATTCTATCTGTAAAGGATGGATTTTGCGTAATAAAGGCGCCAGTATTTGTATTGCGCTCACCGCCATTATCGAGGAATCGAATGATATGACTGTCCAACAAAATATAATGGCCAGGTGCGATTTCAAACCTTGCACCTAAATTAAAATCGGTACGTTTATAATCGGTTACGGATTGTGTAGTGTCGTCTATGGCCGTCGTGCCCGAAGCAGTCGTAAAGTTGGTTCCAAAATAGGTTTGCAGCTTGCGGTTAAATAGAAAATATTCAGCTTTACCGCCAATCATTTTGAAATTAAAGGTATTTGAGCCAGCAGCAAATTTGTTGTCATTTCTGGCAAAACTAAGTGTCGTGGTAAGAGGAAATTGGTATTTGGTTCGCCATGAAAAAATCTGTACGTTGGAGGCAATTTCAGATAGATTTTGTCCGGTCAGTCGCGTACTGCCAAACCGATCATCTCTATCCGAAGTGATATAACTTACTGAAATCGTATGGTTCAGTTGTAGAAGATTCACATCATAATTCAGTTGCACAGACAAATCTCTTGTGTTGTTGTTTTCACGATTGTCAGTTAGCGTGGTATCCTCACCAGTTGGATTAAACTGATTTGAAGTAAATAAGCTGTCTATTGTGGCCACGTCGTTGTCTCGATTATGATTTCGCAAACTGAAGGTTAGACTGGGAAGTCGAGGCCCCGGATAAATGGAGATACCATAATTGAACGTGTTCAATTTGGTGCTCGGATTTTGATTGTCCGCCTCGAAGTTATCTAAGTAATGTTCATATCCAACATTCAAATAGATTTTGTTTTTATATACTCTGAATTGATCTTGTAAGAAAAATCCACGCAGATTGTTACGCAGGAATGAATTGCCTAAAGAATTATATTCTGACCCAATGGATTTGTAACCAAACTGAAAGTTGTGATTGAAATAATTAAACCTAAAATTGAAATTCCAAGCCAGGGAAGTCAGGTCCCTTGGGTCGAGAGGCGTGGTGCTAGAGTTAATAATCAGAAAGTAATCAAAATCTGCTGGATCGAACGGTAAACTCACATCGAATTGCTCCTCAATCTCAGCTTTGCTCAAAGGGCCGCCGCGGATGTCGTTACTGATTAAACTAAACGCAACGCCGCCTCTAAATTCAATTCTATGATTGTCCAAAGCGAATAAAATGTCAGAACCCAGCACGAAATTGTCTCTCGGAACACTGATGGTATCTTCCTTTGTCAAAGAGGTGGTATCATCTCTTACTTTAAGAAAATTAAATCCCAATTGAAAATGTTTGCCGCTTCCAAAACTTTGACGCACGCCAAATAATTTTTGACGGAAAGTGCCATTGGTTTCTAAAGAATCCCGCAGAACCACGTTTGATTTAAAGATTGGTGTTACCGCACGAACAGTCTCACCGTGTACAACATCGATATTAAAAAAGCCGAAGTGGAGTCTTCCATATATTCCTCGGACTCTTTTACCCCACAACATTAGATCATTAAATCGAGGATATGTGTCCCCAAAAGTAACCCCCAAGAGAGGCAGCTCAATATTTATTGAGTAGCGGTGTCTTGGCTGAAATCTATTACTCTCCCGTGAAGTCAAATATACTCGAGCATCGAACTTCGTTATGCCATACTTCCCATATAGGCTGCCTCCTATACTGTTGTCGCTAAATCCCACATTACTAATGTTTTCCTGACGCGACTCAGCAAAAGCTCTTCCATGGACAAAAGCTTCTGAGCGGGCTTTTTTTTGTTTTCCTTCTACCGCAAAAGACCAAATCGTGGTGGGCAGCTCTGCCCCTGAGCTATAATATCCTTGTAATAAAACCTGATGCGTACCCGGCTCTAAGCTCGAGGTGGAGTAAGTGACTAAATTTTCGCCTACTTCTGCTTCAAGAGTCACATTCAAACCATCGACAAACAGATTAATACTGCTCAGGTCAATAGGGTTTTCATCCGAAATAAAAGAGGCCGCAATAACTACCTCCTCGCCATAGTCAAATTTTTCTCCGTCTTCAGGACTTAAGATCAGGATAGGTGAAACATCACCGAAGCTCGATTCCTCAGTAGGGCTTGGTGTGCCACCTTCCAACGGGGATTCTATTGGAGTAACTTCAGAATCTGGTAGTTGACCCACATCGGGTTCTTCAAGGTGAGGCGTTCCAGAAGTAATAGAAACCACGATGGGATTACCATAAGGATTCCATTCCGGGTAGGTAATGACTGATTGATCGGTTAATAGAGCCAAAATGAAATAGTGTAATTCAGGAGGGTAAAATCTTGATGGCTGCAATTCTCCAAAAAATCCAGTCGTTCCCTCTGAAAGCTCGACGTAATTATACGCCTGCTCACCTTTTGATTTGAAATAGAGTCGCATGTACACCACACGCTCATTTGTGCCATCCACTCTGGCCTCGACAACTAGTTTCTCATTTTCCCTTAAAGAAACCACAGGAAAGTGTATCATTTTCCCCTGCAAAGACTCATTTTCATTTGGTACATTTCCGAAAGCAAATCCCCCAGTCGTCAATACCAAAACAGTCAAACCCACTAAAAGTCGTTTAGAGATCATTGCCGGCCTCTGCTCGTTGTTAGAAATTAAAATTCAAGAATAAGCTTTTTCTTGTTACCTTCATCGTCTTCAAATTCGATTTCCAGTTTGACGCCCTCGTCACTGCCCAGGTCGAATATTTCATTTGGGTCTCCCTCATATCTTTCTGGTGGGGATCCCAGAACCATGCGAGCCATTTCATTTTCACCTAAGAGCAGCGTTCCAAATTGATTGAACATTTCCATCAAACCTTCTACACAATAGAGATAGAAATTATCGTCAAAATACAGGCAGTTGAACTCAGTGCCTTTAACCGTAGCCACGCCCGAGGGGGTCTCAATTCGCATCGAGGTGTTTTGTCGGGTTACTTTAGCCCAAAGTTCACCAATCCCTAACGATAATCTCTTAATAATACGATTTTTTTCTCTCTTTCCATGTATGGTCACATTTGAATTTGACCGAATTTTAAGGAGTGTCTTATCATCGGTAAAAACTAATGCGGCCAACGAATTATCCCCGGTTCGAACAACTTCGCCAGAGTTTAGCCTTTCGCCTCTTCGGGCTGGAGACCAGCTTCGCCTCCCCTTTTTATTCAATTCGACCTTGCCTTTAGTTTTTAACATCAAGGCAACATCGTTGTCATTTGCCACGATCAAAGAAGGACAAATTAGTAAAGCGCAGAGCAAACTTGTCGAAAAGGTCTTAAAGATTCTTAGCATGATGTGTCCCTCACAATAAAGTTTTAAAATTTCTATATACGATTCTATTCCACCTTATATCCTGAGAAATCTGTTTTGAGATTATTGAGTTTCTTGAGTAATTCTACCAGGGTAATTTCTTGGTCGTTAAATACAACACGTGTAGCATGATACCCCTCAAGCTCTCCCCCTTCGCCAAAAAGACGATCGTAATCAGCACCCAGTAAATTCCTTAAAATGAATCTTAACTGTGGATTACCCATCCCTAATTCGCCCAATCGGGCTATTCGAAAGCAATAAATCTCGCTTTCCAGTTGCCGGATACCACTAGATGTTTGAACCAAACCAATCACTCGCCAATAATAAGTTCTACCCGGTCTCAAGGTTAGTATTTCACCCGAGGCTGGGTATTGAAATGACGTGGAAGGGATGATTTCAGTTCTTTCACCAAATTCAGATTCATTAGGAAATGCACCTAAGGACCTGCCACCACCAATTGCAAAAATTCTTACAAATCGTGGTTCCTGGTTCAAAACGCTTTCCGGGTCTTCTCCCGGTCGAGCTTCCGCAATGATAACCCGAAATCTCCTCATATCCGATTCCCAGCGGAATTGCGGTAGATTCGTAAAAATTTCTGGACAATCTCTTCTGCGTCCCGTTGCTGGATGTCCTGGAAATATTAGATCTAACGCGCTAGGGTTTGTTATGACTATTTGAAATTGCTCGGATTCCGTTTGACCTGGTTCGCAAGTAAAGTCAGCGACTGTAACTCTGAATGTGTAAGCATCCGAGGGAAGTCTCCCGGTTGCGAGCATGTCCTGTAAAAGCCTTCTGGATGCTGGATTCATTCTGTAATCTACAAGTCTGTATTGGCTAGAATTCGAAAATAGGTCACGGTTGGTTATTGGAGGAATCAGTTGGCCGGGGGGTACATCAAATCCATCTGTTTCTCCTGTAGCAAGCTCACCAAATTTTTCACTTGACACGAGAAGTCTTAGCTGGATTCTACATGGTTGAGCAAAATTATTAGTAATTCTAACACGGAAGACTTCAATTCCTGAAGCCGGACGATTAATATCAAAATCATTTAAGAAAAACGCTTCAAGATTTTGATTCACTACTTCCGTTACAACTTCTATCTGCGCAATGGCAGAACTCAACATTGTTAGAAACAAACACAGAGCAACTATTCCAAAATGTGATTTCATGATATCTCCTTTGGTCGATGATTGAAATAAAAATCAAAAGAAGAATAGCTTCTTCACAACATTCTCAATGTTAGAAACATTAAAAAAACAATTGTCTCACCATAATACACAATCTATAAAATACTGAATAAGTTTGAAAATGAAGAAAAAAATAACAATTTTGTTGTCTACCTAAGTCAGTATCTTACGAAAAAATTGTTGCTTTTTGGGTAAACAATTTTTCACCGTCCTAGTCCTAAACATCAAATAACAAGCCCAAAATAACAACTAAACTCCAATGACAAAAATTCAAAATTCCAAAACATTTGATTTAGAAAAAGGACCCAAGCTTTTTAAAGAAGCAATAGAGATAAATGAGCGAAATTTACATGGCTATTGATTGAACGAAAACTATTGATTGTATCTGTCATTGCGAGGCGTTTTTTGCCGAAGCAGTCTCCTGCGGTGCATAACATGGAGATTGCTTCGCTAAGAAGCGCTCGCAATGACAGCAAAAAATTATGTTTTCGTTCAAACACTAGCTACCCAAAATAGTTGATGGCGGGATGGAGCAAATTAAGAATCATAATGAATACTTCTCGAAATATAAAACCAAAAAATCTCCATGCAAGAATTAGGCCCAAAAAGGAAAAGGCAGGTTGGCTCATAATATTTCTGAATCGCAGGGCCAGTTCGTCGGACATGAATAAAGTAATGACACTGCTGCCGTCCAATGGAGGGAAGGGAAATAAATTAAACAAAAAAAGGAATATGAGGCAAAGGATTCAACGTCACCTGTCCGCCACGGTAGGCTGTTAAATCTCCTCCCCTCATCGCTATCAAAGCATGAGAGGCCTCATGGGCTGTGACGGAAAAAAGAAAGGCCACGTACCAAATAAGCATGTCAAGATAATTTATTGATCCCATTCTTGAAAAAGATACCCAAATAAAGGAGCAAAAGTTAAGGGATGGCAGAGTGCATTTCCTTCGTTCCTCAGGTGTAGTCCTGAGGAACGAAGGGACTCAGAATAAGTTCGACGTTTCTAAGACAGGCTCTTGCAACGTGTCAATCTCAAGAATTGTCTAGGATGCCATTCGAGGATATCTAAGCGACAGCTATTTCTTTGCTTAGATACACATCTTGGATAGCATTTAATAACGTGACCCCTTCACTCATAGGTTTCTGAAATGCCTTTCTCCCAGAGATGATTCCGATGCCACCAGCTCGTTTGTTTATCACTGCAGTTTTCACAGCTTGCTGCAAATCGTTTTTACCGGAAGGTCCACCCGAGTTGAGCAAACCAACCCTGCCCATGTAGCAGCAGGCAACTTGGTAGCGAGTCAAATCTATCGGGTGCTCCGAAGTCAGCTTGTCGTAAACGAGTGGGTGGGTCTTACCAAAACTGATCGCTGTAAATCCCCTATTTGTGTCAGGCTGCTTCTGCTTTACAATGTCGGCCTCAATAGTCACCCCCATGTGGTTGGCCTGCCCCGTTAGGTCAGAAGCGGCGTGATAATCTTGACCATCTTGTTTGAAAGCAGAATTTCTCAAGTAACACCACAAAACCGTAAACATTCCTAATTGATGCGCATATTCGAAAGCCTCTGAAATTTCTTGTATTTGTCGTCGCGACTCTTGTGAACCGTAGTAGATGGTAGCACCCACAGCCGCAGCTCCCATGTTAAAGGCTTGGTTGACGCTCGCATAAAGTGTTTGATCATAGACCGTCGGATAGGTAAGTAAATCATTATGATTCAATTTAACGAGAAACGGAATTTTATGAGCGAATTTTCGTGAAACCGCACCGAGCACGCCCAGAGTTGACGCCACTGCATTGCAACCGCCTTCGATGGCGAGTTTTACGATATTTTCGGGATCAAAATAAATGGGGTTAGGTGCAAAAGATGCTCCAGCAGAATGTTCAATGCCTTGGTCCACAGGAAGAATTGAAAGATAGCCTGTACCGGCCAACCTCCCATGATCAAATAACGCTTGTAAGTTTCTCAAAACAGAATTTGACCTATCAGATACCGCCAATATTCTATCCACAAAATCCGGCCCTGGAAGATGAAGGAGATCTTTTGAGATGGTTGTACACCTGTGTTCAAGAAGATGTCGTGCCTCCTCTCCCAAAATATCTACTATTTTGTCCATTTTCAGTTTCTCCCACTAATATAAGATCAACAAATTGGAGTTATTTAGAGACAGCCACCCTAACAAGGGCACTCCGCAGTTCCTGTTTTGCCTTGCGGAGGTTTTTTCTTAGAATAACGGCTGGATAGCCGAAATGCGCGCATCTAAGTTTCAATTTATGAAAATTCCATAATTGTGTCAAGAGAAAAATGCCTCATTCTAAATAAGATTTTGATAATTTCGTGAGTCTATTAGTTTCTGAATATTAATCAGATTCCGGAACCATTCAATTTCTTCGTTTTCTAAGTATTATTTTCAAAGGTCTTCAAACTCATTGGCAATTGTTTAAAACCTAATTCCTTAATACCATCCGATACCGAGCTTTGTGTTACAATTCCTGTGAAAAAAACGCCTAGAAACTTGGCCGATAACCTACTACTCTGCTCCGTTGAGCGTCCTCGCCCAACGTAAAGACAACCACTTAAGACGCAGACGAGGACGGCTGCTTGAGCATTTTGGGACTTTTCGGCCAAGTTTCTGGGCGCCCTTCAAAAAGAAATATTGACTTTTCAAATCGTTTTGTGTATTTTTTTTCATACAACGGAGAAACTATGCAAAATAATCAATCCAACACACAAAAAAACAATCAAGCGCAGTCCCTGCAAAAAAAGAAAGTTGAACAATTTAGCCGCTACTTTCTGTTAATTGCTCTCTTGATTATCATGGTTGTATTTTACAATATGATAAAGATCTTTTTGGTGCCAATTGTGCTGGCTGCGGTATTCTCTGCGCTTTTTTACCCTTTCTATAGATGGCTGCTTAAGCTTTTCCGAAATAATAAATCAATAAGTGCAATTGTCTGTTGTCTTGTATTACTCATGGGTTTGTTGGTGCCAGCGTACATAGTTGCGGACCTGGTGTCGCGTGAGGCCATCGCGCTCTATCAAACCGCTGAAGCTCAAATTCGCGAAATCGTCGAAAAAGGTGACGCAGGATTATTAGGGAAGATCAAGAATTATGAATGGGTCGAGCGATTAAGTCTCAACAAAATCAATTGGCAATCTTCAGCGCAACAAGCCGCAGAAACCGCGGGAACAATTTTAGCCGCCGTTATTAACAAGACTTCAAAGGGAACCTTTCAGTTCCTAACCAACCTTTTTATCACCTTGTTTACTATGTTTTATTTCTTCCGGGATGGCGAACGTCTAATTGAGCGTATTAAATACCTAAGTCCACTCGATGACCTTTATGAAGAAGCGCTTATCTATCGATTTGTTTCTGTATCTCGAGCCACGATAAGAGGCACACTTTTAATTGGCTTGATCCAAGGTGGTCTTGGAGGATTCATTCTCTGGGCCTTTGGCATCGGCTCCCCGATTTTGTGGGGTGTGGTCATGGTCATTCTTTCAATTATTCCAATGGTCGGGGCTTGGCTGATCTTATATCCAGCAGCCATAATTCAGATAATTATTGGGAATGTTTGGCAAGGCATCGCGATTTTTCTGATTACTACCGTTGTAATTGGAAATGTAGATAATCTTCTGCGGCCCCGCTTGGTAGGCCGCAGTGCCAGTATGCATGATTTGATTGTCTTCTTTTCTACAATTGGAGGAATCTACATGTTCGGGGTTATGGGTTTCATCATCGGGCCAGTTATCGCCGTGTTATTTTTGACCATTCTCGATATTTACAGCGTCGAATTTAAACAAGAACTCGATTTAGCACAAAATTTTGACCTAGCAAAAGAAGAAGAAATGTCCATTCCATCAGAAAATCGTCCGAAAAATAATTAGACTCAAGTGAGTTAGCCTTTCAAGTTTAGATTCCTCCCCACCAAACTTGATTTTGCTTTAAGAAATGTTCGCATTGGAGACTTCATGGGGTTTCTAAGATATTTTGTCATTTTCTTAGCTGTATTACCTCCGCAGGTCATATTTGCTCAAAACAATAATTTTAACGCTGATAGTGCCTATGCTTACCTGGAGCATCTATGTGTGACGATAGGACCCAGACCCATGGGTTCGGCCAATGAACGTACTGCGCTGGGCTGGACCGTGAAGAAATTTCGTGAATTCGGTGCGCATGAGGCCTATGTCATGAAGGTGCCGCAAGCGAAAAAGTCTAATAATGTGATTAACACAAACAGCGGCGTAGCTATTGGAGTCTTTGAAGGAGAAAGCGATTCAACAATTGTCATCGGCGGTCACATTGATTCGTCTGGTCCGGAAATCCCCGGTGCCAATGACAATGCCAGCGGCAGCGCGTGTGTCATCGAATTGGCCCGCGTTTGGAGTCAACACCCAAGGCATTACAGGCTCGTATTTGCAGCTTTTGGGGGTGAAGAAAAAGGATTGGCTGGTTCGAAGTACTTCGTTGATCATTATCATGAGATGAAGAACGTCGCGCTGATGCTGCAGATTGATATGGCTGGTAGTGATGAGGCGTTGATCCCGTTCTTTGACTTAAAATCCCATCAAGCTCCAGCCTGGCTTGTTGAAGACGCCTATGACATTGATCGAACACTGGGGCTCAATAGCCTGAATTATCCAACCCACTTTTTCTCTTTAAGCACTGCTTTACAAGCAATCGGTTCGGATCATATCCCGTTCCAAATGAAGAATATCCCGGCCATCTGTTTCACCACCGGGGTTAACACTTCACCAATTCACACTCCTCAGGATAAGATTGATTTCATCCATAAACCGATGCTGGCGCGCACCGGTCTTTTGGTAGATGGCTTGGTGAGAAAATATCAAGAGCATGGGATTCCAGCGCCACGTAAGGGTCACTACATGTTGTGGCAAATCTTTGGCGGGCTGTTTTTTATGCCATTGTGGCTGATTATTACCTTTGACATTTTAGCGTTGCTGCTTGGCGTATGGGCCTTCATTTATAGTCGTAAAACGCGCCTACAAATCGAAAAAGTTGAACGAGTACGATTTTCCGGCATCAAAATATTATTCATCACGGTCGTCGTGGCTATTTTTGCACAACTTGGTGAAGCAATTATGCAGTTCATAAAAGGGCTTCGCTATCCCTGGTTGGTTCACATTAAGGAATACTTGTGGTATGCCGCAATATGGGCTGTCGCTGGTCTTTGGGTTAGCCTGCAATTGGCGCGCAAGTGGCGATTCAGTCCGGACCCGTATGTATATGTCAAACGCGCAGTCATTTTGCTATTGGTCTTGACCGCACTTTTAGCATCGGCAAGCTGGCGCCTGGCCTGGTATCCTGGCTTAACCCTAGCACTACTAAGCTTGGCCGTTTTGATACCAAATGTCTTCATCAAATCCCTCACAATCATTCTTGCTCCTCTGCCACTATTCCGATTGATGTTTATGGAGGCTTTTCCTTTTTTAGCACGCGATTCCGCAGAAGGCGGGTTTCAAATAAGTACTATTGGGGACGCCCTCTTATACAGTCTACTCCTCACATCAGTTTTGGTAATTTGGTTTTTGCCTGTAATATATGCTATGGTGAGCCTGAAGCCCCTCACAAAAGCACTCAAACGATTTAGGAGCCCTGCTTTTGGATTGGTAATGCTGTTGGCAATCTTTGGTTATGGCGCTTACCTCTTCTATCTTCCCTCATACAATGATGTATGGCGTGCTGAAATACATGCAGATGCAGTATATGATTTGCGCAGCAAAGAAGGTAAATTACAACTCACCGGAAATGAATACTTCAGAAATGTGAACGTAGCCTATGGGACCTTTAATAAACAGTACGATGACAGAATTCACAAAGATGTATTACCCATTCCGTTTACCGCTGACTGGATAACATTATTTGGCAACGAAACAGTATTAAGTGGAGAGAAAGACACGCTGAGCGTAGGCTGGCAGCTTACCAGCCAACGTCCCTGGTATGAAACTTCTGTCAAGATTCAGGTGGACACGTTAGATATTGTCCATGTCAAATCCGACATGAAATCTAATCCTGAAACGGACGAGATCAGGTATATTTGGTACGGAAACCCGGCAGAGACTCTACACATCACAGCCACCTTTCTCCTACCTCCCGGTGCGCGACTGATACGCGAGATAACGGCAGTGTATCCTGAAATGCCCATTCCTCTGGAGGTTACCGCAGAGTTTGGAGACGTGCGATATCGTACAACCGTGACCTATAGGGATACTTTGACCTTCAAATAAAATTTACCCACAACTACTTGACATTAAGCTTGGTATTTATTATAATATATACAAAAGAAGGAATTCTGGAGAGGTAAGCAAGAACTCAGGAGAGTGTAATGGCAGATTTTTACCAAACTGGGGCGCTTTCAACTTTCCATCGCTTTGGTTCAGTAGACATTGAAAGAATTGAAAGGGAACTATTCATTTTTGGCACGCATCGTCCAATCACTCTGGTTTTACCCGCAATATACGACGAATTAAATGGGCAGGCTTTAGCGTTAATTGTTGAAGAGCTGAAAAAAGTAAAATATCTTCGCCAAATTGTCATTACCATGGGGCGCACCAATGCTGAACAATTCAAACATGCGCGCGATTATTTCTCCGTTTTACCCCAAGACAAAACCATTCTATGGGCTACCGGACCAAGAATTCAAGAGCTCATAAATTTATTGGAAGAAAATAAACTTTCTCCTGGTCCCGACGGAAAGGGACGCTCGGCCTGGTTTGCCTTTGGCTACGTCCTGGCCGAAGGTCACAGTGAGGTGATAGCGCTCCATGATTGCGATATTCTCACTTATAGTCGAGAGCTCCTGGCCCGGCTCTGTTACCCTATCATGAGTCCCAACATGAGTTACGAGTTTAACAAAGGATATTACGCCCGGGTAAGCGACAGAATGCACGGTCGAGTGACCCGATTGCTCATCACTCCGTTAATCAGAGCGCTCATTAAGATAATTGGCCCTCTACCCTATCTTCATTTTATGGATAGTTTTCGCTATCCTTTAGCTGGTGAATTTAGTCTCGTTCGAGACTTGGCTCGTGTAATACGCATTCCCAGTGATTGGGGCTTAGAAGTGGGACTTCTATCCGAGGTGTTCCGAAACGTTGCCATGAATCGGATATGCCAAACAGAGCTTTGTGAAATCTATGAACATAAACACCAGCCTTTATCAGCAGAAGATCCGGAACAGGGACTCCTGAAAATGTGCATTGATATTACGAAAACGATTTTTAGGAAATTAGCTGCCGAAGGCGTTGTGCTTTCTGGAGGTTTTCTAAGAACCTTGCAAGTGACCTATCTACGAACGGCACAAGAAACCATAAGTAGATATGAAGATGATGCTGCTATTAACGCTCTCAATTTTGATCGCCATGCAGAGACTCAAGCAGTAGAAGCTTTTACAAAAGGAATTGAAATGGCTACAAAGATATTTCTGGAGAATCCCCTGAACGTTACATTTATTCCAACATGGACTCGCGTTACCTCTGCTATTCCGAATTTTCTCGAACGCTTGAAAGAAGCCGTTGATTTAGATAATGCCTGATTTGTGACCTTGGTGCAAAAACTGGATGATTTTAACTTTAAGCAACCAACGTCATGAATCAAAAATTGCTAATTTTCACCGACCTTGACGGCACCCTTTTAGACCACCAAACCTACGCTTTTAAAGCGGCACTACCAGCTCTTAAAAAAATCAAAAATAGAAACATTCCCCTCATTCTTACTTCTTCCAAAACCAGGGTAGAAATTGAAGTAATACAGCACGAACTTGAAAACACTGATCCCTTAATAGTAGAAAACGGCGGCGCTGTCTACATTCCAGAGAATTACTTTTATACTGAATTTGAGTTTCAGAAGAGGCAGGAGGGTTATTTGGTCATTGAATTGGGGGTGCCCTACTCGAAATTAAGAGAGGCTTTAAACAAAATTAAATCAGAAACCGGTCTTCCAATAGTGGGATTCGGAGATTTACGCGTACAAGAAGTTGCTAAGGTAACGGGCTTATCATTAGACAAGGCTCATTTGGCCCTAAAAAGAGAATATGATGAACCCTTCTTTTTAAATGATGAAATTGAAAAATCAAATCTTAACCAACTAAGAAGGTTAGTTTCGAATTTTGGATTAAATTTAACCATGGGGGGGCGTTTTTTTCACCTGCTGGGAAATAATGACAAAGGGAAAGCCGTCAAGATTCTGACTTCAATATTTAAAAAAGAATGGGGGAATCAAATTAAAACGGTAGGTCTGGGTGACAGTCTCAACGATCTTCCTATGCTTGAAGCAGTAGATGA
>JBHIAW010000019.1:0-25965 GCA_046758765.1 bacterium | reverse complement strand
ATACCAGAATTAATATTAACTGGTGCAATTTTGATTCTGGTCATCGCTGATATTCTTCTTAAGAAAGAACACTCACCCTGGACTTCATTTTTGGCTTTAGGTGGGTTGGTTATTGCTTTTATTGCTGTACTTTTACAGTATAAATTAGACAGTCGTTCCATCTTTAATGATATGCTGGTGGTTGATCCTTTTGCACTTTATTTCAAAGTACTTTTTATAGCTTCCACTGTTTTAGTTATCCTCCTTTCCATTGGTTCCATTGAACTTGCGGGTAGGCCCGTTGGTGAATATTTTACATTACTATTATCTGTCACCTTGGGTATGTTTCTAATGGCTTCGGCTACTAACTTAATTACTATATTCATAGCGATAGAACTCGTTAGTGTAACCTCATTCGTACTTGCAACTTATTTGAAAACCCGGAGAAGATCAAGTGAGGCAGGTTTGAAATACGCTATTTATGGAGCCTTTTCCTCTGGGTTAATGCTGTATGGTATATCACTCATTTACGGCCTGACTGGGTCTCTAAATATTTATGAAATTAGTGAAATCCTAAACACGACCAACCCAGAAAGGTTAACTTTGTTTATCTCTGTTCTATTGATATTAGCAGGATTTGGTTACAAAATCGCTGCTGTGCCCTTTCATTTCTGGGCGCCTGATGTCTACGAGGGGGCTCCGACGCCCATTACAGCATTTTTGTCGGTAGGACCTAAAGCTGCCGGTTTTGCATTACTTATCCGCTTTTTCAATGTGGCCTTGGTTAGCGGTGGTTCCAATGGCAGTGCTACTCAATGGATTTCTATTGCCGGCCTGGATTGGTCTCAGCTTTTAGCCGTTATTTCAGCCGCTACCATGACTTTAGGAAATTTAATCGCAATTGTTCAGAACAATATTAAACGACTGCTAGCGTATTCAAGCATAGCACACGCTGGTTATGCATTAATGGGTACGGTTCTTCTTTCTGAACAGGGAATTTACGCAACCATATTCTATTTGGTGGTATATTATCTTATGAACCTCGGTGCTTTTCTGGTTGTTATCGTAAATCAAGACTTGGTAGGCAGTGAGAGTATTAATGATTATAAAGGGTTAGCATGGACAGCACCAATTCCAGCCGTGGCCATGGGTGTTTTTTTATTTTCGCTAACAGGCTTGCCTCCTACGGGAGGGTTTGTAGGCAAATTCTACCTGTTTGCTGCGTTGATTAAGGGCGGCACAGAATACTACTGGTTAGCGGTTGTTGGCATTATCAATAGCGTTATCTCACTTTACTACTATGCTCGCATTCTAAAAGCAATGTTCTTAGAAAGAGCAGATGTAGAAGAATCAGTTAGATTAACTGTTTCACCGTATTATATAACCCTGCTTGTAATTTTAGTCATTCCTACCATCTTACTTGGCGTCTATTGGGCGCCCTTAGCTGATTTTGCTAATAACTCTTTGGAATTCTTGAGAGCCCTTTAATCTTTGTCGTTGGAATTTTTAAGTTTTTTGAGCAGTTTAATAAAATTAAAGAAATCTATCTCTTCTAAATAATTTTGATTATTCATCTAATTCCTGCCAGTCATTATGAAAAATCAAGCACTGCTTAAGGCATGGACCTTTGTGTTAAGCATCATCGCGTTAGTTTCTGGATATCTATTATTAGCCGCTCTTAGTGGCAAAAAAATTGAAGCCAAGTTTGATGTTCGAATATTTACGCCTTCCCCCAGAGACACCCTTCGCCTGAAAAAATTTGATTTTACATTAATAAGAAGGAACGGAGGCAAATATATTGATGCAACAGTTTCTGAAACACAATTGAAGGAGCTTCGCACAAGCGGCTTTCATTTGGCTATGTTAACAGAACCTTATCGGAATGTTCGTATTCCGGTGTCTTATAGACCACTTGGAGAAATTGAAACAAAGATACGCGTTTTACAGTTTAGATTTCCCGAGATCTTACACATGGAAAAAATCGGAGAATCCACATCCCTTGCCCTTCCTATTTGGGCTGTAAAAATTTCAGACAATGCCAGCCAAAAAGAAGACGAACCTGGGATTTTGTTCACAGGAGTTCACCATGCTCGGGAACCTATTGGTGCCAATATTTGTCTAAATTTAATCCAAACTCTCTGTGAAAATTACGGTGAAGATGACAAATTTACAGAATGGATAGACTCCATGGAGATATGGTTGGTCCCGGTAGTCAACCCAGACGGTTATAAATATGTATTAGAAAATAATCTTAGATTTCCTTGGTGGCGAAAAAATTTGCGTGATAATGACGGCGACGGTATTTTTGAGCCTCTATATGATGGAGTCGATTTGAATCGCAATTATGACTACAATTGGAACGAGGGCGGAGATGGAAAACCAAGTAGTTGGTTTTATCGTGGCTTCAAACCGTTTTCTGAGAACGAAACCCAGGCTATAAAAGACTTGGCACTAAGAGAAAACTTTGTTTTTGGTCTTTCATACCACAGCTATGGTGAGTCCATCCTGTTTCCCTGGGGAAATTTCAAACAACCGCCTGATCTAGAATTAATTGTTGATATAGCTAGTAAGATGGCGTCTAAAATAAAAAGACAATCGGGGCGTGGACGATATTCGATTCTGCCGCTAAATGGTAGGGTCGGGCAGAGCTCTATTTGGATGTATGGTCAATTACGGACAATTGATTATATTGTGGAGGTCGGTACCGAATATTTCCCCCAAGAAGACAGGATACCATTTATTATTAAGGAAAACCTTAAGGGAGTTTATTATCTCTTTGATCGAATCCTTGAGACGGGTGTGAGGGGTCATACATTTGACGCCTACACAAAAAAGCCGCTCCTTGCCGAAGTCCAAGTAACACAATTCTCGGCAGATTACGTGAAGTCAAGGACCACAGACCGGGAATTTGGGCGGTTTTATCGCATAATTAATCCAGGAACTTATACTTTAGAAATAAACAGCGAGGGGTATTATCCAAAGATTATTGAGAATCTAAGGGTTGTAAAAGGACAATTTGTTGATTTAGAAATTGGTTTGTATCGTAAAGGAAATACTTTGACAAATGGGAGGGAATAAAACAAATTCGAAATTCGAAACCTCACGGTGAATCCGAACAGGAGAAAGAACGGAAAGATTTGGTTCAAAAGGGGAAGGGCCCTTATGAACATATTGGTACGAAAGCGCAAATAGTCTGAACATTTGATATTTGAATTTCGGGTTTGTTTCGAATTTCGATATTAGATATTCGGATTTTATTTTTTGGCCTTTTTATTTAGTCTTATTTATGTTGTGCTGAATAGAAGTCATAATCTTTAAATAATTTAATGCGTTAGAGGGAGGAATGAGACTCAAGCTTATTTTAGGTATCATTCTATGTTTCTTGATCTTGGGAGTTTGTTTTGCCTATACCGTAATGGATTATCCAAGGGGGAAAATAATCTATGTAAAAACAGCTACCGAAAATCTCAGAGACGCCCCAAAAGGTAAGAAAATTGGCACACTGGATAAGGGAACCGCTATTGTAGTTTTAGAGGAGACCCCTAAGTGGGTAAAAGTCAGAATTGAAGCCTGGATTTCGAAGGAGTCCGTTACTGAGAGTCGAATTGCTTTACGAGGCAATGGATATCGAGCCTTTCAAATTATTGTAAAAGACCGCACAACGGCTGAAAACATCTTACAACAGTTAAGAGCAGGAGTAGATTTTAAACAGTTAGCCAAGGACCAGTCCATCGGACCGGCGGCTCAACGGGGAGGAGATTTGGGCTATTTCAATAAAGGCGATTTCCGGCCAGAGTTTGAATCCGTGATTCTAAGTTTAAAACCTGGGGAAATTAGTGACATCATTGAAAGCAAATTTGGGTTTCATATTTTCAAAAGGGTGGAATAGCAAATATCTTGTGTTTCTTGATCTCGAAAATTGGTAACTCTTCAGGTTCAATTCGAAAGGCAAAACTACTTAGGGCAAAACAATTAAATTCAAAACAAGAAATGAACAAATGTTATGGATAGTGATGCATCTGGTTTTGTACAAATTCGCGTTCAATCTTTTTGACGAGTCTGTTTCGCCGATACTCTAAATCATTTCTGTAATTTGTCCATTCATATTCACCATTTAGCTCTTCAACTATTTTTATTTCTTTCAAAGCCTGGTCCACCAATGATTTTGCCTTAGAGTAATTTTTCTTCCGGTGTTCATAGTATTTTGCCAGCTCAATATATGGGACAGGATGAAAATGCTCTGTCGAAATACACTGTTCCCAGACTTCTGACGCTTTGCCCCAATTTCTTAGCTTTTTATGATTAAGTGCTATCCTGAACCACAATTCTCTCCGATTCATCTTTCCGGGAGCTGTTTCCTCCCACTGGTTGTACAGAGCCAGAGAATCATTATACAGTGATAGTCCTTCGTACACATTACCCAATTTCAAGATATCATCAAAACAGTCAGTTTCACCTTTTGGATTTTCGAATACCTGACACGCTTTGGTTGCTAACGCCACCAACGAAAGAATATCTTGTTGATTATGGTAAAATATGGCCTTTAACGGTTTCGCATCTTTACTGCGCAAATATTCAAAGTAGATTTGTGGAATTAGATAACTTGGTATGTCACCATTTCGAGATGCCTTTATTATTTGTGATTCTGCCGTGCCAAGAGTGCAGTCTGGTAGTTTATGTTTCCAGAGTCTCCGAACCGTAAATAACAAGTCCAGATGTAAAAGGTTCGAGAGGGATGTATGCAGCCGATGATAGACATTTCTTGAGAGCAATAAAGGGAGATCGAAACATTTACCGTTATAGCTCACGACAAAATTATGCTTCTCAATAAGATGATTGACTTGGTAAAGTAAGGCTCGTTCTTCATTGAAATTGTTCATAAAAAATTGGGTGATGCGAAAACTATTCTCTGTAAAATATCCTAACCCCACCAAAAAGGCACAGGTTCCGCTGCCTCCAGAAAGTCCTGTGGTCTCAGTATCTATAAAAACGGATTTTGTAAGTTCAACTTGGTCGAAAGCAGGACTCTTGGCAATTAGCGATAGCAATGAAGAAGATTTTCTTAGATAAGAAGATATTTGTACGATTCCTTGAAAGTAATCCAGAGGGAAATCTTTGTCACGACAGAACACGGTGCCAAAGGGTGTTTCTTGGTAATTGCCGCTTATGATTTGATCAATGTTGACATGAGTGATGGTTACGGTTTTAAGGTCTTGAGTGAGCTCTTTATGATGCGGAAGGGTATCCAGTTGGCGCAGCTTTTCTTTTATATTCATGGATTAGCCGAATATTTGCCCTTAAGATCAATATACATTCGCAAGCTTGCCAGTCTATCCTTCTTAGATAAATTACGCCAATATATCACCTTGATGGTTGAAGGGAGACTGCCATTCTCTAGAGAAAGCTTGGAAGAAGATTGGTAAATATCCATAAATAGGGAATCCGCTGCAACTTCTGATTCTAAACTATCAGGCGTACTGAGATTATCTTTGATACTATTAAAAGTGAGGGTGTTTACATACTCCAAATTATTTCTTGAGACCAAATATACCCTCCAACGAGTAAACAAACCTGGAGTAGGTTTATCGTGACGGGTGAAATCGGTAATCTTTGCCTTTAAAATCTCAGAGCCATTCGAAAATATTGAAATATCCATTCCCCTGAAACCTTTTTCAGAAATAAACAGATCGTCCATAACTTTCCCCATGCCACGTAAAATAGCTTGTGCAAGAGATAAAGCGATTGATGGATGATTGCTCCAATCATCAGCAACGATCTGGGACCTGCTTTTTGCGAATCTAGAGCAGTCCGTAATTGTTACGGTGGTTACGAAGGAAATCAAGAGCAAAAGAACCAACAAGTTTAAGATTCTAATCATATTTAGCCAACCACTTTGTGCAAAGTTTCCTTTCAATCTTAAGATTAACTAACTAATGGAGTCGTAACGTCTGCTCCTATTCAAATTAGAAGGTAGAGTTTTTCCACAATCCTTTTTAAGGGCCTATTTTTTAGGTTCCAAGTAATGACTAACCAAATCGATAGGTAATGGAAAAACAATGGTCGAGTTATTTTCTGCTGCTACTTCCGTCAAAGTCTGCAAAAAGCGCAGTTGAAGGGCTTGAGGAAAGGGACTTATGACTTCAGCAGCATCTCTTAATTTTTGCGAGGCTTGGAACTCGCCTTCTGCATGAATAATTTTTGCCCGTCTTTCTCGCTCTGACTCTGCTTGTTTAGCAATGGCTCGCTGCATTTCTTGCGGTAAGTCCACATGTTTAATTTCTACCAGGGAAACTTTTATACCCCATGGATCGCTATGGCGATCAATTATTTCCTGTAAATTGGTATTAATTTTTTCTCTTTGGGACAACATTTCATCTAACTCAGCGCCTCCTAACACACTTCTGAGTGTCGTTTGGGCTAATTGAGAAGTAGCGTAAAGATAGTCTTCTACTTCTATTATGGCTTTAGAAGGCTCCATCACTCTAAAGTACAAAACAGCATTGACCTTAACAGAGACGTTATCTTTGGTGATAACATCTTGAGGTGGGATATCCATCGCCACGGTGCGCAGACTTACTTTTACCATACGATCAATTATGGGAATCAGCAAAATAAGTCCGGGGCCTTTTGAACCAACTAAACGACCCAAGCGAAAAACCACACCTCTTTCGTATTCTCGTAAGACTCTTATGGCACTAGCTAAAAGCATGGCACCAAAAACAATTAATATTGTGATAAATGGCATTTCCTGTCCTCCTTTATTTAATTAGGTTGGTATCCTTAACTCTTTAAATTTTATTAATCTTTTCTACTCTAAGTCTTAAACCATCCACAGCAACCACGCGAATTCTTTCGCCTTTTCTTATCGTGTCATCACTAAACGCTTTCCAAATTTCTCCATGCACATTTACATTTCCTTCTGGAGAAATTTTAGTCTGGGCAACACCCTTTTCGCCAACGATGCCTTCAATTCCAGTCGTAACTTTTTTGAGATGGGTTTTGAATGCCATACTAAGGGCAAAGATAAAAAACAAGGCTGTGAAAACTACAACTGGTATAATTAATTTCAAAGAAACTGTAAGGTCGGGTGCAAAGTGCTCTGGAGGTTGTTCAATGAGCATAAGAGAACCTAAAAGCATTGCAACGATTCCTCCTATAGTCAACAAACCGTAACTTGTAATTTTGATCTCAAGAATAAAGAGAACTAAGGCTAAAAAAATTAGAAGCAGACCAGCATAGTTCACTGGGAGCGTCTGCAGAGCAAAAAAAGCCAATATTAGAAAAATAGCCCCTACAACCCCGGGAAAGATGGCGCCGGGATTGGCCAGCTCGAAAAAAAGTCCATAAATCCCAAGCAATAATAAAATGTACGCCACATTTGGATTAGAGATTTTGTCTAAGATTCTGTAACGCCAATTCATTTCCCAGTATTTTACACGTGCATTCTTAGTGTTCAAGGTATATTTACCTGATGCTACTTCTACTTGTTCACCATCCATTTGAATTAGTAAACTATCCACTGAAGGAGATATGAAATTTATTACGTTCAATTCGAGAGCTTCCTTTTCGGTAATGGAAACGCTTTCTCTAACAGCCTTTTCAGCCCACTCAACGTTGCGACCTCTTTTCTCTGCCAACGTCTTCATTTGGGCAACCGCATCATTGGTAATTTTATCTGTCATTACAGAGGCGGTGTCTGCCGTGCCGCCGATATTGACTGGATGAGCTGCACCAATGTTCGTGCTCGGTGCCATTGCTACCAAATGGGCGGCGTAAGAAATAAACACCCCAGCCGAGGCTGCTCGTGAACCCGGTGGCGAAACATAAACGATGATTGCAATTTCAGAGGCTAACATCCCTTTTGTAATTTGTCGCGTTGACTCCATTAGCCCCCCAGGCGTGTCTAACTCGAGTATTAAACAATGAGCGCCTGCTTCTTCGGCCTGTTTGATTGATTTGGTAATAAACTCTGCAGAAACAGGATTAATAATGCCATCAACTTCAATTACATGGACAAGCTGTTTTATACTCGATTCTTGTTGTTCTGGAATCCCACCCAAGAGAGATAAGCATGGGAGAAGAATGACACTAAAAAATGTGATATTTGCAGTTCTACGGTTTTTGAAGATTAAGGATTTCATCTTTTTCAACATCAGATTTGACATTTAGTAGGAGTTTACCTCTTGCTGATAAAATATAGTACTATTGATAACAGGATGCTCAGAATTATTGAAGTAGTGACCGGGAAATAAAAAGTAAAATTCTTCTTTTGAATCAGAATATCTCCTGGTAATTTCCCAAAAAACGGGATCTGTTTTATAAAGACAAAAAAGATTCCAATCGCCAAAAATAGTAAACCAAGAAATATAAAAAATTTTCCAAATGCATCAAAATTTATCATATTGGTAAGTCAGTCTCCTAATTTGACGAAAGAGTCTTATCCCAATTTAATACGTTATACTTCCTGCAAATTTCCATCACCTTATCGATGGGTATGGCTTCGCATTTATGACCATCCCGACCTATGACAGTGGTGGCTCGAAATAGGGAATTGTAAACGGCCTCTTGAGTAGCCTCCACGACCGCCAAAAAAAGAGGTGATAGTTGATCATTTGAAAGCAGCGTGACGTTTCTGGCGCTTTTGTTGTCTTCGTGTTGTATGAGATTGGTAGAATAAGTTGAAAAAGCAATGACATAATCTCCGCTGCCATTAGAAGAGAAAGAACCCGTCTTAGCCAATGCCAAAAAGGCACGCTTTGCTAAGCGTTTTAGATTTCTCGAAGCAACAGGTGCGTCAGTAGCTACAACTATCATGCATGAGCCATCTTCATCGGGATAGTCGATCTTATTGGCAAGATAATATTTTCCAAGTTCTCTACCCACTGGGGCGCCGTTTATTTCCAAAATTCCTCTGTAGTTGGTTTGCACTAATACGCCGACTCGATAACCACCATAATCTTCTGGTAAGATTCTGGACGAGGTTCCGATACCTCCTTTAAATCCCAAACACATGGTGCCAGTGCCTGCCCCTACCGAGCCTTCTTCGACCGGCCCTGACTTTGCGTTGTTAATAGCCTCAAACACATCTTCCCTTGTCACATGCCTTCCTTGAATCTCATTGAGCCAACCATCATTGGTTTCACCAACGATTGGGTTGATCGAACGGATATGCTCATTGCCCTTTAATTGAATCATATAGTCAATCAGTGCATCGGCCACTTTAGGCACGTTTAAAGTATTGGTTAGCAGGATGGGTGTTTCTATATTTCCCAGTTCTTCCACTTGGGTAAAACCGCATAGTTTGCCAAAGCCGTTGCCAACGTAAATCGCCGCAGGAACTTTTAGTCGAAATAGATTTCCACCATGTGGTACAATGGCTGTCACACCAGTACGAATATTTTCGCGTTCTATCAAAGTTACCTGACCAACTTTTACACCACCGACATCGGTGATAGCATTCCATTTTCCTGGGCGGAGCACCCCAATTTGAATTCCCAAGTCTCGTGCCCGCGGTCGATTATTATCAGCAGCTAAAATCCAAGTTTCCGATAGGAAGAATATGGAGAAAAGGACTAAAACAGTGAATCCTGCTTTTGAATCTTGAAAGATTTTCATTGGAACAATGTTAGACATAGCATAACCATTTTTTGTAAAGTTAACTTAATAAATTGCTAGACTAAAATCAACGTTTTTTTAATTGAACGCAAGCTTTTAAGCTTATTTTCCACGCCCAGCAAGTTTTCAGATATTAACAGTAACTATTCAGGCTACATTGTCATTCCGTAGGAATCTTTGTAAATTTTAGCACTGAGTAAACAAGGTTCGTTCGGATGTTGATTCAAAAAAGATTCTTCCTGAATGACAGCCTGAATAGTTACTATTAACACATAAATCTTCTTAATACTTAGAAATTTCTGTCGATGGAATTTTGAGACTAAACGATTTTATACTTGACTTTTAAAGAAGATTTTACTAAAATAGGTCTAGACAAAATCCCTGCACTCTTCAGTGTGGTTTTTAAATCAAAGAGCTAACATTTATAATATGGGAGCTTAGCTCTGGGCGTGTATTGCACGCCTCAACTTCATGCAAGTGAAGTTAGTGGACGCAAAAAGCGTTCAGGCGGCACCCACCGTGTCGATCACAGTTCTTTCGATCGCACTCCACACCGAAGGGCAGGGATTTTTTATTTTTTGTGGTACTGCTTCACTATTTTGATGAACCGCTTGGCTTGCTGTAGCTCTTGATATCCGGTCTCTGCCTTTGCCCTACCTTTGATTTCATCCTTACCCACATCTCTCTTATAGCACACCGATGACACCAATGACACGGATTCACACAGATTTTATTTTCGATCATTTGTAACATCTCTTGTCCTTTCTTAAATTCTTAATCCGTGAATATCCGTGTTCTACCTTGACTTGTGGGTAAGGGTTAGCCTTTGACAGGGAGACTTGTTTTGGATTTGCTTGTTTGGAGATGTGGATCGAGAATGCTTACGCAACCGTTGATGGTGTGAATCAATAGCGGCAGTAAGAATGAGTTTGAACAGCTCAATGAGCGGTCAGTGCTTTGTCAAGTAGACGTTGCCAAACTACGAGTCATTGAATTTGTTCCGATTCGTTATCACATTCTCATTTAACACCGTGTTTAAAGGATTTTTGGAGACTCGTTCCTCTCTTGCCAGCCAGGGACAATCAGTTGAATTTGAACGGCTAGAAATTGGTTCTTAACAATTACGTGGACGATTTTCTATGTCGTCTACTGGCCAGTCTTTTTGCTATTTTCTTTCTTTCGCTTGGTTTTAGATAGTAGCTTGATTTCTTCAAATCTTTGTGAATACCAGCACGTTGACATTGTTGCTTAAATCGCCTGAGCGCGTGATCCAGAGATTCGCCTTTTCTTACTATTGTAACTATCATCTGTTGTACCCTCGACCGGGGCCACCTAATCCACGGCTTCCTCTACGATCTCTTTTACGCTTTGCACGGCATGATTTGCATCGTTTAGGTTCCTGAAATCCCCGCTCACTATAAAATTGTTGCTCATCTTCAGAAAATATGAATTCCTGACCACATTCCACACACGTTAGGGTTTTGTCCGCCATTGTTTACTCCTCAGTAAAGAATTAATTAGATTTGAGTAAAATAGAGAAAAATGTTCGGCGGGGACAACAAACAAAAGTATGTTAAAGCGTTACAAATTCTAATCAGATAAAATAATTGTCGAAAAAGGAGTTACTTAACGCCTTAGCAAATTCCATTCATGTCCTCATTTGAACATCGTTGTTATTTTACTATGTTTTATTTTATATGTTCCTAAAAATCAAAAAAACAGAGGTGCCTACAATTTCGACTGCCTTTTGAAAAATGGGTGTTGAATCAAAGCTAATAATTAGCGCCGAGAGTTCTATCCAAACTCCTGTACTGAATTGCCTCACTAACAAACTCTGGTAAGATTTCGTCATGTCCTTCGAGATCTGCAATAGTCCTGGCCACTTTCAAAATTCGGTCGAAGGCCCTGGCCGATAACCCTAATCTGGTTATCGCCATTTTTAATAATTCATGTCCTTTTTCATCAATTCTGCAAAAGTTTCTAATTTCTTTAGCTTCCATTCGGGCATTACAAAATAGATGTTTTATGTCTTTGAAACGTTTTTGTTGGATCGCTCTTGCTTTCTCAACACGGCTGCGAATGGTAGCCGAACTCTCACCTGAAGATTCACTAGCCAGTTCCTTATAGCGTACGGCCGGCACCTCGATATGAATGTCGATTCGGTCTAAGAGTGGTCCCGAGACTTTGGAAAGATACCTTTGAATTTGTGGAGGCGTGCAGGAGCATTCATTATTGGGATCGGAATAATACCCACAAGGGCAAGGATTCATTGCGGAACCAAGCATAAATTCGGCAGGGTAGGTTAGCGAAAGCATGGCACGGGAAATGGTGACTTTCCCATCTTCCAGAGGCTGACGCAGAACCTCAAGGACGTTCTTCTTGAATTCGGGAAGCTCATCTAAGAACAGTACGCCGTGGTTGGCTAAGCTCACTTCTCCCGGACGGGGGACTTGCCCCCCACCGATGAGACCGGCATCGCTGATGGTGTGATGAGGGGCTCTAAAGGGTCGAGTTGCAATTAATGCAGTATCTGGAGGTAATAGCCCGGCTACCGAATGGATTTTGGTTGTTTCTAAGGCTTCTTCCAAGGTCAAATCAGGGAGGATAGTTGGAATTCGTTTAGCTAACATGGTTTTTCCTGAGCCGGGTGGCCCGATCATAATGATGTTGTGCCCGCCGGCCGCAGCTACCTCTAAAGCTCGTTTCACATGTTCCTGACCCTTGACATCCAAAAAATCTATTTGATAATTGCGGCTTTGAGAAAAAACTTCGTCAATATCTATTTCAAAGGGTGGCTGATCACTGGCCCCATTTAGAAGATCGACGGTATCAGCAAGGTTGAGCATGGGGTTGACTTTAATTTCCTTGGTAATCGCGGCCTCTTTCGCATTTTCTTTTGGCAGAATAATTGCATGTTTTCCAGCTTTCTTAACAGCAAGAGAGATAGGTAAAGCCCCTCGTATGGGACGTAGACTGCCATCCAGTGACAATTCACCAAGAATAATAAAATCTTGTAGACATTCTTGCGAAACCTGACCCATTGCCGCAAGAATGCCAATAGCCATAGGGAGATCAAATGCAGAACCTTCTTTCTTTATGTCAGCAGGAGCTAGATTGATCGTAACCCGTTTTTGAGGAAATCGAAAGCCTGAATTTTTTATTGCGGCGTTTACTCTTTCCTTGGATTCTTTAACAGCCCCTTCGGGCAGACCAACAGTTGCGAAGGTTGGAAGCTGACCTTCAAGGTGGGCCTCTACTTCGACAATATAAGCATCAATTCCTAATACAGCCGCACTTAATACCTTGGATAGCATGTAGAATAATATTTGTTTTTACTTTGTGGCACTGTTGACTCTTGAGGGATTTGGATTTTAATAACTTAGTATACAAAAAGATAGGCTTATTGTCAATAAAAATGTGTCGTATTGATTAAATTAAGGAACCGCCTTTGAAATAATGAGTTAATAATTACAGTTAGTACTAATGAGAGGCAAATCAAATGGAGCTCTTACAAAATTCTTGCATGAAATTTAGTGCTTGATTAGAAAGTGCTTGACTTTTTAAATACAGATATTTAAAATTGAATTAAGTAATTCTGTCAACATTGATGTGGTGGGGTTCATTCTTTGAGTGATTATGTAGCTTAGGGTTTTAAAACTTTTTAGGATCTTTGAAATATTAATTTAGTCGAAATAACTTATTATTTCGACTTTTTTGCATTTATGACATTAGTCTAAAGAAATAGAGATCTTTATGTCTCACGCTGGCACAAATGTCTTGAAGTTTTAAATAATTCCTATGAAAATAAATTAGTCTGATTAATTTTATGCGTGAAGATGTGGAAATACAACTGGCACAAAATTTGTAATTGAAATAAGCTATTAAATCGCTAAATTGGAAAAAACCTTACTAAATTTAATCCACGTGAATCGTAGTGATGAATACATTAATGCAACAGTTAACCTTTTCCCACATTTGGAGGTGAGTCGTCATGGATAATAAAGGCCAGACAAAAAAGGGAATGAATCAAAATAATGAAGAGAAAATCATTTCGTTGATTAAGGGACTTCAAGATATTGAAGAGTATAAACAACTAAATTGGGAAGGTAGTTTTTCAGATTATTTGGAAATCGTTCAAAAAAATCCCAAAGTTAACCGTACCGCTTTTCAAAGACTCTATGATATGATCCTTTCTTATGGTACCGAGGAGTATCAGGAATACAAAGAAAAATTAATTAAATATAAATTTTTTGATGATCCGATTGATAACGGACGCGACGCAATTTATGGCTTAGAGCGTCCGATCATGAAAATTGTAAACTTATTTAAATCTGCCGCCAAAGGGTATGGTACAGAAAAACGAGTATTTCTTCTGCATGGTCCTGTTGGCAGTGCTAAGAGTACTCTCGTGCGTTTGTTTAAAAAGGGCTTAGAGGCTTATTCAAGAACTCAAGAGGGCGCGCTATACACATTTTCATGGAAAGTGGATGGTGGCGATGGTATAAGCTATGTAGATTGTCCAATGCACGAAGACCCGCTGCATCTTATCCCTGACGATTTTCGCTTAAAAGTCATGGAAGAGCTCAATAAAGGTAAGAGTGAAGATGAATGCGTTGTAATCGAAGGTGAATTATGTCCGTTTTGCCGACAAACTTACCAAGAGAAGAGTCATAAATATGAAGGAGACTGGGCAAAGGTTATTGGCGATGTTAAAGTCAGAAGGTTGATACTATCTGAAAAGGACAGAATTGGTATTGGTACATTTCAGCCAAAAGACGAGAAGAATCAAGATTCCACTGAACTTACAGGTGACATAAATTATCGTAAAATCGCTGAGTATGGTTCAGATTCTGATCCACGCGCGTTCAATTTTGACGGCGAACTAAACATAGCCAACCGTGGCTTAGTGGAATTTATTGAAGTATTAAAATTAGATGTCGCATTTCTTTACGATTTGCTTGGCGCATCTCAAGAGCATATAATCAAACCCAAGAAATTTGCCCAAACGCATATTGATGAAGTCATCATAGGGCATACAAATGAACCAGAATATAAGAAGCTTCAGTCCAATGAATTTATGGAAGCCTTGCGTGATCGTACTGTTAAGATTGACGTTCCTTATATTACCAGACTTTCTGATGAAATCAAAATCTATGTTAGAGACTACAATAAAGAGCGAATAAGAGGAAAACATATTGCCCCCCATACCATAGAAATGGCTTCAATGTGGGCTGTACTGACTCGTCTAGAAGAACCTAAGAAGGCTCAACTTAGTTTGCTGCAAAAGTTAAAACTTTATGATGGTAAAACGTTACCTGGGTTTACTGAAGACAATATAAAAGAATTACGCCTTGAATCTGAAAGAGAGGGCATGGAAGGAATCTCACCAAGATATATTCAGGACAAGATTTCGAATGCTTTAGTAAGTGATCAAGGCGGACCTTGTGTGAACCCCTTTATGGTTTTAAATGAATTAGAATCAGGATTAAGACATCATTCCTTGATTACCAACGAGGAGCAGCGTAAGAGATTTCGGGAATTGCTGTCAGTAGTCAAAGAAGAGTATGAGGACATTGTTAAGACTGAGGTTCAAAGAGCCATTGCGGCTGATGAAGAAGCTCTGAAACGATTGTGTGGAAATTACATCGACCATGTAAAAGCCTATACGCAGAAAGAAAAAGTAAAAAACAAATACACCGGCCAAGACGAAGAGCCTGACGAAAGGTTGATGAGGTCGATAGAAGAAAAGATCGATATTTCAGAAAGCCGGAAGGATGATTTTCGACGAGAAATTATGAACTACATTGGGGCTCTTGCTTTGGAAGGTAAGTCGTTTGATTACCGTTCGAATGAGCGACTCCAAAAAGCTCTTGAGCTTAAGCTATTCGAGGATCAAAAAGATTCAATCAAGTTAACCACATTAATTTCCAGCGTAGTCGACAAAGAAACTCAAGAAAAAATTGATGTGGTAAAATCACGCATGATAAAATACTATGACTATTGTGACATTTGTGCTACCGATGTACTTAATTTTGTCGCAAGTATTTTTGCTCGAGGGGATATAAAGGAAGCACTAAAATAATCAAGTTAAGATCATAATGGTTAAAAGGATCGACAAAGACATAGGTCGCTTTCGGCAGATCATCCGCGGCAAAGTTAAAAAGAACCTGAGAAAATATATTACCCGAGGCGAACTAATTGGCAAAAAAGGTAAGGAATTTGTTAGCATTCCGGTGCCCCAGATCAACATTCCCCATTTTCGATACAGCGCTAAGAGTACAGGTGGGGTCGGTCAGGGGGAAGGTGATATTGGTACCGCCATTGGCCGAGGCGATGAGAAAGGTACAGCGGGTGCCGGCCATGCTCCCGGCGACCACATCTTAGAGGTAGATATTTCATTAGAGGAACTGGCTCAAATGTTAGGTGAAGAGTTAGAACTACCTAATATTGAGGCAAGGGGCAAAAAGAACATCACATCCGAGAAAGACAAATATACCGGTATCAGTCAAACAGGCCCAGAATCACTGAGACATTTTAAGCGAACTTACAAACAAGCGCTTAAGCGTCATATAATTACCAAAACTTACAACCCCCAAAGGCCTGTTATCATACCGGTTCGAGAAGACCGGAGGTACAAGTCGTGGAAGGTGACCATGGAGCCCGAGAGCAATGCGGTAATTATTTATATGATGGATGTTTCAGGTTCTATGGGAGACGAGCAGAAGGAAATTGTGCGTATTGAATCTTTTTGGATTGATACCTGGCTGCATTATCAATATAAAAATATCGAAACGCGTTATGTTATTCATGATGCTGTGGCCCGTGAAGTCGATCAAGAAACATTTTATCACACCCGAGAAAGTGGTGGAACAATTATCTCTTCGGCCTATAAGTTGGCTAACAAAATCATTGATGAATTCTACAACCCAAGTGAGTGGAATATCTATCTTTTTCATTTTTCCGATGGAGATAATTGGGGTGAAATCGATACGGACGAATGTATAGTTATTCTTGAAGATTATTTGTTACCCAAGATAAATCTCTTTTGTTATGGTCAAGTGGAAAGTCCTTACGGCAGCGGACAATTTATTCGAGACCTCCAAGATTATTATCTAGACGAAGAGAAAATGATTCTTTCCGAAATCCCTGACAAGGAAGGAATTTATGATTCTATCAAAAAGTTTTTAGGTAAGGGTAAATAGTAATAATATTGTAACCGATGATATGAAATGAACCTGACTAAAGACCTTACAAAAACTAAGGAAGAGATTAAAGGTTATGCCGAAAGCTATGGCCTTGATTTCTTTGAAACAATATTTGAAGTAGTCGAATTTGACGAGCTTAATGAGGTAGCTAGTTTTGGTGGATTCCCCACTAGATATCCTCATTGGCGTTTCGGTATGGAGTATGAGGAGCTTTCCAAGAGTTACGCTTATGGTCTTCAAAAAATCTATGAATTAGTAATAAACAATGACCCATGCTATGCTTATTTAATGCAATCCAATAATTTGGTCGACCAAAAATTAGTTATTGCGCATGTCTATGCTCACTGTGATTTCTTCAAAAATAATCTTTGGTTTTCCAAAACCAATAGAAAAGTGATGGATGAGATGGCCAACCATGCCATTCAAATTCGCCGCTATATTGAAAAATATGGTGAAGAACAGGTTGAGAACTTCATTGATATTTGTTTATCTCTTGAAAACTTAATCGATCCCCATTCACCATTCATTCAAAGAAGTCGAGGCAATGGCCAGTTTAGCGCAGATGAAGAAGATCAAGAACAAGAGTTGCAGCCACCAGTGAAGCTCAAGAGCAAAGCGTACATGGACTCGTTCATCAATCCCGAAGAATTTATTTCAGAGCAGAAGAGAATTGCTGAAAAACGTCGAAAACAGAAGAAACAGCAATTTCCAGAGAATCCAGAACGAGATGTGCTTCTGTTCTTAATTAATCATGCGCCTTTGGAAAAGTGGCAACAGGAAATTCTCTCAACCATTCGAGAAGAGGCTTATTATTTTGCGCCACAGGCACAAACCAAGATAATGAATGAGGGTTGGGCTACTTATTGGCATTCAAAAATTATGACGGAAAAATGCCTGACCGATTCTGAACTGATAGATTATGCCGACCATCATTCCGGCACCCTTTTAGCTGGAACGGGTAGACTGAATCCTTACAAATTGGGCGTCGAGCTGTTTCGCGATATCGAAGATAGATGGAATAAGGGCAAATTTGGCAAAGAATATGAAGAGTGTGATGATTGGGCTGCAAAAAAGAATTGGAACAAGAATCTAGGTTTAGGCCAACAAAAAGTCTTTGAAGTACGGCAACTCTATAACGATCTTATGTTTATTGATGCATTCTTAACTCCTGAATTTTGTTGGGAACACAAACTTTTCGTTTACGAATATAACGATAGAACGGATATGTATGAAATTTCTGATAGAGATTTCAAAAGAATTAAAGAGAAGCTCTTATTTAGTCTGACAAATTTTGGCCAGCCGTTCATTTATGTTGTAGATGCAAATTACCTCAATCGAGGAGAGCTGTATCTGCTACACAAACACGAAGGCGTGGATCTCAAACTAGATGAAGCAAGAGATACAATGGCTAATCTATATAAGATGTGGACTCGACCCGTACATTTAGAAACAGTGGTTGAGGAGATAAAGACTTTATTAAGTTTTGATGGTGAAGAACATAGTGAAATTGAAATTGACTAAGTATTTAAGTAACAAAATTCATTGAACAATAGAATCCGTACATTTATGAGGAGGTGAAACCCAATGAAATTGGGCAACAAAGCAGTTCAACGATTGCAGCAATTCTTGATTAAAGAAAATCAAAAAAGTATTGGCGGTGAAATCGATAAATTTATTTTTGATGATGACTTCGATGATATACACCTCCGTGTTGAGATTGAAGATTTTGATAGGTTTAGCTTTCAAATTGGAAAATTAGAACTAAAAAATACAGCTAAATTCAAAGTTGTAAAATTAACTGCGGATGGCTTAAAGAAGCGAGCCGAGGACTTAGCTGCCAAGGTTACTTATTTGCTCGAAAACTTAGCTCTGGTAGAATTAGACTCCGTTAACCTTTTAGCTCAAATTCGTAGTGTTTCACCTTATGAAGAAATAGATTTATTGACTTATTATGAAATTATTATTGACAGCCAAGGTAGCATTCGTTTTGGAAGATTTCAGCAGCATCCTTCACAGCCACGATTACAAATCCCTTTCAAACTAACCGAAGACGTTTTTGAAAGATTAATCGATGATTTTGCTGAAGCTGTAAGTTAATTCATCTAATTGATATTGAGGCATTCTATAAGTTTAATTTTTGAAAGCAGGCGTTGATTAGCCTGCTTTTTTTATATGGCTGCTGAGAAATTAGAGAAAAAAAGAGGCTTCACTACCCCAGAGAAATGGGTAATATGGGGTGTATTTTGCTTGCTCGTGGGACTCAGTACACATCGATTCACAGTATTCTTGGGATTGATGTTGCTTTCCATTGGTGGCAATCTTCTTTACAATAGACATAAAATAGCTTTTGGTGTACTACTCAGCATGGTAGGTCTTTTAAGCTTAATTCTTAGCAAATTTTTGGTTTAGTAGAGCGATTCCTAATAATCACTGCAGTCATTGCGAGGAGTGTGCGACGAAGCAATCTCCTTATTATCAACTACTTGGGAGATTGCTTCGCTTCACTCGCAATGACATGTCATTTAGGAATTGCTCTACTAGAATGAAGTTCTGGAGGGAATAAGTGGCTAAACAAATTGAAATTATCTTGCTTACTTTTTCATTAGCATTCGCCAAGATCATTTACCCACAAGCTGGTGAGAAAGTTGCTGTTTTGTGGTGTGATCCGTTGTTGAATATCAAGGCATTAAGCACAAGAAACAGCATAATCGAAGTTTTGAACAACGCACAAAACGCAGGCTTTGCAGCGATCGCTTTAGGAGTTAAATCTTTGAGCGGCGAAGTAATATATGATAGTAAATTAGCTCCTCGACTCATGGAATGGGAAGGTCACAGCATCCCAATAACTTTCGAGCCAGTAGACATTTTTCTGCAAGAAGCGAAAAGACGAGATTTTAATATTTACGCGGTTTTTACAGTATTTTCTGAGGGACATATGGAGATGAGACGAGGACCAATTTATGATAAGCATCCCGAGTGGCAAACACAAGTTTATGTAGTAGATGAAAATGATCCCAAAATTATACCCATAACCGAATGGGCTTATGGAACCGCAGCTTTTGTGAATCCTATATTTTCTGAGGTGCAGAATTACGAAATTGCTGTTGTCGAAGAATTTCTAAAAAAATATAGAGTGGACGGAATAATTTTTGACCGAGTTCGTTTTAATGGAATCGAATCGGATTTCTCTGATTTTACCAAACAACGCTTTCAGGCCTATGTGGGTCATGATCGCGAAATTCAATGGTGGCCATTAGACATTTATGAACTTCAATTTCAAAATGATGAATGGGAGCTTGTACCCGGTGAGTTTTTTCAAGATTGGATTGAGTTCCGTTCTAAATCTATCTACGCATTTTATGATCGACTTGTGAAGAAAGTAAGGGACTTAGATCCCACGTTACCGATTGGAAGCTTTGTTGGCTCTTGGTATCCGACCTATTATGAATATGGGTTGAATTGGGCCAGTCAAAGCTATATTCCAGAATATGATTGGGCTGGCAGAGACTACAACAAAACTGCGGTTGCCGATATGTTAGATCATTTGACTGTGGGGTGTTATTTCCCCAGAATAACTATTGAAGAAGCTGAGGAAGTTGGTGCAGAATGGTGGATGAGCATTGAAGGGGCGGCATTGATTTCTATGGAGGCGGTAAAAAACGTTTGTCCGGTTTATGCCGCGGTGTGGGCCGAACAATTTAAGAACCAGACAGACAATTTTAAGTTGGCGTTAGAAACGGCCTTAGAACTTACAAATGGACTGTATATCTACGATCTTAGTCAGATTGAAAAGTACCAATACTGGGATGAAATTGCTTCGGTATTAAAGAGGGTAGAGGAAAGACCTCAAAGATTTTGACGAAAAAGTGTGTAAAACTTGTTAGGAGCTCTCCCATACTACTCCCCTAATTTTCCGTGCTAACCCAAAATTCCGGCATAATTTACCTATTAAGAAATTAAGTTCTCCTTCTTTAACAAGTTCAAAATAATACAATTTTGATGTCAACTTGTAATTCTTTAGAAATCAATTACTTCTTCCCCAAAAAGTTAATTTCATACTGAAACAACTTTTTGGCAGTTCCGGCATATTCTTTGTCAAGCCTTCAAATCAAATAGTATTCGGATAGTGAAAGGAGGCAATTTTGTTGAGTGGAGTGAATTTGAAGGCTACTATTTCAATATTTTGTATGTGTGCACTGATTGCAGCACAAACCTTAGCTCTCTATGCCAAAAACTCAATTGACAAAAATAAACAGTCGCGGTTCTCTACCAGTACGCCTAAGCACAAAACCCCTAAACCTAAAAAAGAAAATGAAACTAATTTACCGCCTATTTATCTGCCCAATTCGTATTATGATTATTTGAAGAAAGACTTGCCTTCCAAGCGACTTTTGATAGAAAAATACTTCTTATTAATTCAAAAACAGAAGCTGGAGAGATTAAAAAATTCATCACCGCAAATCCAAAAATTCAAAAAAATAATCAGGCGTCAACTGAAGATCATAGAAAGACGGTTGAATAGAAAAGTTAACTCCGGAATAATCCAGCACATTGCCTAATAAAAATCTTAGTAGCGGTTAATAGATTTCATTGGCAACTATTCAGGCTGTCATTCTGGAAGAATCTTTTTTGAATCAACGTCCGAACGAATCTTGTTTACTTAGTGCTAAAATTTGCAAAGATTCCTACGGAATGACAGGGGAGCCTGAATAGTTGCGTTTCATTGTTAAAATGAAATGTTGCTGTCATTCAGCAGGAATTAGATTTATAGGACCTTTTATCCTGAAAATCTTGTGAATGTGGTCTAATTTTATGGATAGATTTTGTCAGCGTTATCATTTCACCTTTTTGAGTTTCTTCATGAAGTCGAGCAAATCATCCAAGGAACGCTGATCCCCTCCTTCCACAATTAAAACATTGTTGTCGTTCGTTTCAATTTTTACATTATTGATTCCGTCAGGGTATTTCACTGCCAAAAGCTTTTGGTAAGCCGAGTAAAATTCCTGTGCCTCTGCCTCCGAATCCCAACTAGTGTAGAGGAGTAATAGCAGGTTATTTCCATTTTTCTTTTCAAGGACAGCATATAAGTCGCCGTTCCAACCAGCCGAAGCCGCTTTTGCAATTTGTGCTAACTCATGTTCGGCAAATATGATTCGCCACTGTATCTCTCCAATGGTATTCGCTTCAAGCAACTCCCAATCTGCGAACAGCTTGTGGTTTTCAAACGCAGGCCACTCAAATTTATGCGGTTTCTCATCAGCTAACCATTTCTCGGGATGAAGTATTTGTTCAGTGGAAACCGGTGGCGTGGTATATAGCTTATCGACTTTTTGCCAGCCTTGTTTTTGAATCTCAAAAATAAATCCCATTCCTTTAAGATAAGCACCAATCAGGGTTTCGATGAGAAATGGCGGAATCTTATCCATTGCTTTAATGGCCTTCTCCATCTCTCCTTGTTCAATTTGGGGAACGGCGCCACTTTTCAACATTTGAAGGATCTTAACTGCGTCCATCTGAGCTTGCATATTAATCGTCATCTGTAGAAGCGAAGCATCTGGAATTGCTCCGAAAAGACTTTTCATGGTCCAAAGGGTCATAATATAAGTTGCTTCACCTTCTACAATAGCTTGACGGGCCAACAATTCATCATCGCTCAACTTACCGTGTGCTTGAGAGAGCAAATAAGTCTCTAAGTCGTAATACTGATCCTGCAAGCCATGATATATTTCATGGGCATAAACGCTGTTAAGCATTTGTTCCGGCAGCTCTGGCATCACCACATAAAATGTCTCGGCAGCAGGATCGTAGTAGGCAGCCGCCTGACTCTGCATCAATATTTTGGTTAATTCCTTAAAGTCCTGCAATTCCGGACCCCGGTAGAGCCCAAGCATTTTCACAACTTTACCATAGTGTTCTAATCGGTGTTCTGGCATTTGAATGTCAATCATAGCATCAAGATATTTGCCGAAATCTTCAAGCGACTGCTTCTTGACCTGCACTGGTCGTTTGAATTTGAGACCACGAATTTCTACGATCTCCTTGCCGATTTCATCAACTTTTCTTTGAAGTCCGACAGGCGTTTGACTATATAGCTCAACTTTTAGCAGAAGTAAGATTACTCCTACCCAGGTCATAATTCGTTGGAGCAAATAAGTTAAATTAATTATCCTCATAAGCATAAATGAAACTATGAGTGCGATGAAAATTGTGTGAAATGTCAGACTCTGTGGTGCTTGTCATTCAGCAGGAATCTTTTCTGATTGGACGTAACATGCTGTTTATTAAAAAGATTCTTCCAGAATGACATCAAGGTGTTGCTGAGCTAAGGAACGTCTCGATTGTACTTTTCACACAGTCTGTCCGCTCAGGATGAAGCTAAATGACCTCATGGTGAGCGAAGTCGAACCACGCATTTGCCGAGTTCGGGACTTTCCGACCAGACTTCTAGGGCCAGTTATTTAACTACTCTTTCGAAGCGAAAATTGGTTTAAATATCTTAGGTACTTCAGCTAATTTTCTTATTTCATAATCAAAGAAGACCATACCTGTTTTAGCACGAGCTACTTCTTTGCCTGTGTCTTTTTTTGTAATCCTATAAATAAAATCGCAGCCATATTTATCAAAGTTTTCAATAGCGACGTCGATTTTCAAGATTTCACCATAGAAAGATTCTGATTTGTAGACAATGGCAGAGTCAATCATGATTAATCCCAGGCCCTCTATGTTTAATTCAGAGAAACCGTGTTCTTGTAATAACCTTGCACGTGCTTCATGCATCAAAGAAAGAACGGTGTCATTGCCAAGATGACCGCCGTAGTTTATGTCACTTATACGAACTTTGATTTCAGTAGAAAATGGAAATATTCTTGGCAATTTTATCTTTATGCGAGGCATTTCTTAATAGTTTTGCCCAAAATCGTTTTGCTTTTTGTGCAAAGGAATAAATAGAAACAAAAGGAACACAGAGAACACAAAGTAGCACGAGGTCACAGAGAAATCATTTATTTTTGCTTTGCGAACTCTGTACCACAAATCTGCAACACGTTGTTTTTTTAACAAAGTTTTTTCACTTGAATAATTCCTAACCCGCACAAGCCGGACTCCAAAAAGATAAAATAATTATTAATGATGTTGTCTCATAAATCTATTTGCATTTTGAGTAATGCATCTTCACTTTAGCAACTTCCTATTGAATTGAATTTCGGTGTTTCAGATAATCGCGAACAATCTTATAGGCCAACTTGGGGTGGGTGAAGGCCCTTCTCACATATCTAAGGGAGAAGTTGGCCACAATGGATTTAAGCCAACGGCTCCTGGCCAATTCGACCGTCTCTCGGACAATGCGTTGAAATTCCTCAAAGTCGATGTGCTCGTTGATGTAGAAATCCTGATGATGCGCGAGCCGAGGGTCAAAGCTGAACTGCCGCCAGTCGGTATCCTCGGAGACCAGGCCTTTTTCCACGGCGTAATCCCATAGCTCGGTTCCCGGAAAGGGGGTAGTAACGTTCACCTGGCAGATGTTTTTGGTGCTCCGGTCTAGAATCTCCTGGATAAGCCTTTGGGTCATGCGAATATCTGCTTTGGTCTCAGGAGGCGCTCCGATCATAAAGCAACAATAACAGCCAATGCCATGTTGGTTGGCGATCTCTACAGCCCTCCTATTTTGCTTCACTGTGACGTTTTCCCCTTTGAGGTAGCGAAGAATACGCTCCGATCCCGATTCCAGGCCCAAAGAGATTCTCACAACCCCCATCTTTTTTAACAGTTCTATAAGCTTCTCTGTGACTTGGTTGGCGCGGAGATCCAAAGCGAATTGCACGTTCCCCAGAATTTCCCTTCTCTTCATTCCATCGATTATATCTTTTATCCGCTGGTGGCTAGTGGCAAAGAGATCGTCGGCGAAGTATATCCCCTCTACTTTATATCGCTTCACCAGCAATTCAATCTCATCGGCTACTCGCTCTGCCGAATGGAGTCTAATATTGCCCCACTTGGCTCGTACCTGGCAGTAGATGCACTTGAAAGGGCATCCCCGGGAGCTGAGCATACTGGTGCCCCGGATGTACTGGTTGGTCTTTAAGAATGGAGTAGGTCGAAGGAAGCGGTGGATGTCCAAAAGCTCCCGGTCAGGAAAGGGAATTCTATCCAACGGAATAATGGGCTCTCTCGTGGGGGTAATTTTCACCCCTCCGTTTTCGCGATAGACGATCCCGTTGATAGCTGAAAGTTTGGAGGGTTTAAACTCTCCATCCTCCAGAAATAATCTCATCAACTGCCGCAGGGTCTCCTCACCTTCACCGATCACGCCAATGTCGGCATATTGGGAAAGTTTATGAGGGAGACAAGTGATATGAGGCCCACCGAGGATAATAGGCAGACCTAGCTCCGCCTTCACCCGCTTCATCAATTCAACTACATCAAAGTAATTGGCGGAATAGGCGGTGAATCCGACCACTTCGGGTCTCGCTGCCCGAATCTTCTCAAAGGCCTTGTGGCCAGCGTTGATGATGGCGATGTTGTGAAAATCGAGATACCTCTTCAAATAAGCGGCCAAATAACCCAATCCCAAGGGGGGCTTGTTGCTGATTTCCATGAGCCAATGATTTACTAATACTAACCTTGTCATACTTAGCCTCTCTAAATATCGGAAACGTTATGCCTGAAAGGAGCGATCTGGAAGTGTAACTGAACTCGTCTCGATTGAGCTGCTTGCCGGTAGCGAAGTTCGTTCTTGTGGGCAGCATCGCAAACGTGGACGTGCTGCATCACGAAGCTAACGTTTCCTAAAAGGCGTTTAATCTTACACCTGCCTAATTAAGGAGATTGCTTCGCTGAGAAACGCTCGCCATGACAGTAAAGTCGGCTTGTTTCAGGCATCGACTTCTAAGTCTAAAATCGATAATTCCCAGCGCGACGAAGCCCCAAAACCATAGTGATTGATCCAAAAGCTGACCTTCTTACGTTATTAAGATTACATTGGTTATTAAAGAGTTACATCCAATTATGAAAATCAATATCTTGCTAAGAATTAAGAGAAGGTCAGCTTTTTGCAGTACACTCATCATTTAAAAAGGACACAGAGTTCACAAAAAAAATAAAATGAATTCTCTGTGATTAAAGACAAAATAATTATGAATGATTTTGTCGTCAATTATTTTGTCTTATA
>JBHIAW010000018.1:0-26368 GCA_046758765.1 bacterium | reverse complement strand
GTTGATTCAAAAAAGATTCTTCCAGAATGACAGCCTGAGTAGTTACAAAGTGTTCAATAATTAGCCTTTAATGCATAGAACAATTCGAACCTGCTCTATGATGTAATTAATTGGGCAAAATTAGAAGCATTGAACAGTTGCAGCTAATTATCTGTTCAGGTAATTTATGCAGTCTTCATCCTTTCTGAAACGGTTTAATCAAAAAAGTAAGTTAAGGCTCTTCAGTGAGCTGTGAATATTTTGCGCAAACTTGCGCACCGTGTGCGCTAAGCATGTTAAAATAAATATTCTTACTTTTGGTTCGCATTAAACGAATTATCGATATATTAAATTCTATTGTTTCTTTTGAAATTAAGCGATAACTAGTTTTACTGTTTGCTGACACGAGGTTGGTAGTAGTGTTTTTCGTTGGCATCGCTTTTGCGTTAGTGTTAGTGAATGAGAGGACCATTATGAGGACTATTATGCCATAACTTATGACGCAGGGGTGGGACGCCTGCTTGAGCATGACCGTACTTTAGACCCGAATTTAGAAAACATTTCATTTTTACAGAAGGTTTGTAAAGAATCAAATCTACGGGATAGTCTATGTTGATCTTTCAAAACTAAGTAAAACAAAGGGCAAATCTTCAACAAGTGGCACTCTGCAGCCCTTGAGATGAGAATAGGAAAATCTACCTCGATCAAATAGTTAAGCTTTAATTTTCGAAGGCCAAGATTATCCGTTCCATCGACCCTTTGTTTTCTTCATTTAGTCGCACCTTATCTAGTCGCACCATAGAACTGCTCGCTCTGATGATTACTGAATTTTTGTCTTGATTGTGAATGATCCTTATTTTTTGGTCTGTTAACAGGTGACAAAGATGAGCCTTGAGAATTCGGCTCACAAGGATTCGGCTATGAACTTTCAATTTTTTGCTAACTATCCCACCTACGGTGTGCTACTAATTTTGTTAGCCTCCACGAGTTATGCTCAAAATCCTCCTCCCATAGGACCAATCGTACTCAGTGAAATCTTTTTGAATCCATCAGGGGATGACGACCGAAAACAATGGGTCGAATTGTTTAACAGAAGTGATCAACCCATTGATCTCTCTGGTTATAGTCTGGGTAACGGAGGCAAAGACTTTACATATAGCCTAGTCTCACTTACTGGAACAATAAAGCCTCATAGTTTTTACGTGATTGGCGGTACTATTAGTGATAATAGCAATGGGAATCCAGAGTATAACAAGTCTAAAGATTTTAATCCTGACTTTAAACACAACACCTTCTCACCAGATGGTGTCGCTCTTTTTGACCTACCTGCAAGTTCTGTTACACCTGATACAAGACCAGTAGACGTCGTTATTTATGGGAATATTGGAAATGTAAATGAGCTTATCAATAACCAGGGCGAAGTGGGCAGTATTGATATTCGAAATGCAGGTCCTGATAGCAGCTTAGAACGTACCAGCGCTGACCCCAACAAATGGCGCATCCAAGACACCCTAAATCCAGGTACAACGTTAGCGGATGGTATCGAAATCACTATCACGGCCGATTCTCTCATGCGCATCGGGCCGGGGGAGGTGTTAGATGTTATCGTTTGTGCCGAAATTTTATCCATCGGAACGCTTACCCTGGCGATCGAATCTTTACCACCGTTTGCAAAGAATTGGGATAATCGAACCAAAACATGCAGGCAATTGCCTGGTGTTGTTAAGGATACATTAAGATTATCTCCTGGCATTAATGATGGCGGAAAATATAGTATTGCAATTAGAGCAACATTCGATAACCCATTTCAAGTGATTCAAGGGTCACGAATCTTGCAGCTCGAAGTCGTACCAAACATTTTGGCTGAACCTCCGTTTTCTCCAAATCTTTTGAATGAACTTTGCTGGCTACCCATTAGTGCTTATGATCAAGAATTGCAATTTTTTCCGCGGAATCTTAAGTCTTTAAAGATGGCCAGCTCCGCATTGGCGTCCGTCAATTTGGATACAGTTTGTCAGACTATTCAAAATTTGACTGAGAACATATCGTACGGCTATTTTGTGCAAGCCACATTAATAGAAGAGAATAAGTTCGTGGAACTGACTTCAGATACCGTATTTACCATTCAGGACAACTCACCTCCTGCGCCGGTAAGAATCGATTCTCTTTGGATAAATGCGGAAGGTCATGTGACTCTTGCGTGGAGTAAATCAGTGCGAGATGACATCAGCTTTATTGAGCTGTATCGGGTATTTCGGAAAGAGTCTGGAGAAGATGGCTTTCAGCAAATTTTTGAAGTTACTCCCCTTGTGGTGACCGACATTGTGCCTGTGAATTATTTCGCTTCGCCCCTTGCAGTCGGAGATATTTTCTATCTTGACCGTTCAGTTAAGATCCTTTCGATACCACCTGAATTAGAGGGTTTAACTTGGATTAGGACATCCAGCAAAGACAAATGGAACATGAGTGACGAGTTTCTCAGTTTTACTGCATCCGATTCGGTTCGGGTTTATCTGGCTTATGACAGCGGCGCACGAACATTGCCCGAATGGCTCCGAGAATTTAGCAACGAACAGAAAACTATTCGGTTCAGTGATCTCCCTAGGGAGTTTGACCTTTATTTCAAGGTTTTTCCGCCGGGCCGAATCACATTAGGTGGTAATCACGGCCCAGGTGCTGACTTCGAAGACCGAGTGCCCAACATGTACGCCGTGCTTGTTGGCTCAATTCCAAAGGAGATAGAAAATCACATTGACGGATTTTACACGTATGTAGATACTTTAGATGAAAGTAGTAACGGAAGGTCTTTGGTCTATAAAGTAACCGCGGTTGATGCGGTAGGAAACATTGGGGAAGGCAGTGAGTCGCCACCAATTACAATTGACTACACACCTCCTTGCATACCAGAAATTACAGAATGGTTTGTTTTCATCGACTCTGCATCCGGGGAAAAATATGGCAAGGAGCTAGTTAATACCGTCTGTATTAGGGAGCCAAGTCTTGATCCCGACTGCCAAGGGCTTTTTTCTACAGATTCTCTCCAATATGAAGCTGTTAGAGATAGTCTCAAATTCTTTGATCAACGTCGCCCTGAAGATGTGGGAGTCAGGTATTTCAATAGTGGCTGGCTACCGTTAGATTCCCTATGCCACATATTTGGTCTCTTGCCAGCAGATCAAGACCCCAATTTTGTAAATGGGCATGAATATTTTTATCGCGTCAGGGCTCAAGATAGTAATGGCAATGTGAGTGATTGGTCTAAGATTGAATCTTCCGTTCAAGATGTATTTCCACCAAGTGATATAAAGAATTTGATTGGTGAAACGAAGTTTTTCGCAAATGGTGAAGACGGGTGTATCGAACTGAATTGGAATCCGGCTCATGATCCAATTAGTGGGGTGGCATCCTACATAATTTATCGCAGTGATGATGGCGGTACTACTTTTTCTGCAATCGACACCATTAGTTGGCAGCAGACTACTTTTTCTGATACCTTATCCAAAATTGGTGAAAATAGAATAGTCCATTATAAGATTGGTGTAAGCGATCGAGTAGGCAATGTTAGGTCTTTTGGAGATACCGGGTTTGAGGAATCAATTCGCGCCTTAGTCGGTCCCGTGATCAACGCCGATACAACTCAGACTGTTATGTGCAACACAGGAACACTTGGAATAACGAGTGATAACCTCACCGTGCAATGGCCAGATTTTAATAACACAGATGTAGCTGGCTATGCAGTAGAAATCTTGAGGCCTGACGCCGCAAAAATCCTAAAGGTCATAAATGATCCAGATGCAAAAAGCATCGATTGTCCCCTCGAAGGCGGAGATGGACTATATACGATTCGGGTGCAGGCATTTTATGCGAATGGAGATACCACCATTTATTCTAACACCATTTCAATTAGAAAAAAGGTAAGATTGCAGGGTGTACAAAATTTGCATGCAATTCAGGACAGTCATCCAACAGGTGATATCATTCTGACATGGTCTCATCCAGATTCCACAGAAATTATCGAATTCCAGATATTTAAATGGATTGAGGGTCAAGAGCGCCCAGAAAATCCTACAGTGGTAATTCCGGGTGAGAGTCTAAAATGGATTGATTCATTTGCAGAGGATTCCTTAGTGGCCTACCAGTGTAATAATTATTTGGTCAAGGCGCTGGATTGCTTTGGGTTGATTTCAGAATTAGATACCATAGTTACCCAATATTCTAATCGACCACCTGCATTCGATAAGACAAAAACTGAAATTAATGATAATAACATAATGGTTTGTTGGGATCGTCCATTTCCAAGGATTAAGGAAGAGGATAGTTTTGATGCCATCGTAGTTGTATATCAGGATTCCATTACGGCAGAGCCTTTTGATTCCGCAAGCGTTTTCAACCAGACGTGTTTTACTCTTTTCAATGCACCGCCCGTGCATTCGTACATTTTCAAAGTGAAAGAAATTGTTCTCGACAATCTGAATCAGTCTTGCGCCAACACCTTTGAGAGTAATTGGTCTAATCATTTAACCGTACCTTTAGACAATCTGCCGCTACCAGTTGCTTTTGAAGTGCAAGCCTTGCCAGTACCTCGAGACTCATCGAAGGGGCAAATATTTGTATCTTGGCAGGGCTACTCTAATAACGCGGTGAACAAGTTCCTGGTCAAATGGTCAACAGTGGAACCGGTAGCTATTTCAGATTCTATGCAAGTCAGTGATTCAGATACGTTTTTAGTTCAAGGTCTGAATATTGCCAAAACATACGAGGTTGCTGTCTTTGCTATCGATACTCTAGATCAGCGTTCCCTTATGGATGAACCAAAAAAGGTTGCTTTTAATCCACGCTGGGTTTTTACTCCTAAGATTCAAAGTTTTGAGACCCGATGTTTTCGTGACAGCGTAACGATCAATTGGGATTGGGTGGACGAAAATATGATGCCAGCGGATACAAGTTTTGGCGCAGATAGTATTATTGTCGAGCTTAGTATCGATCCAAACTTCAGCTTTAAAAAATCAAGCACTCAGTTAGGTTTTCGTAAATCTTATACCTTTAAAAGAGACGCCGATTACCCTTTTATAAATAGTCAAAATAATATGCTCTTTGCGCGCATTAGAGCTAAGGATCGATGGAATCATTTATCCCCTTGGTCAACGGGTTATTCGGAACTTGGTGCTCTATCTGGAAACTACGACGAAATTCCCCCCGCGGTAGTCGAGTGTTTTGTAGATTCTGTAAGAGCCCCTCTTTTTGGACAAGCAGGAGAGGTGAATGTACACCTGCGATGGAACGATGTCGGTGACAATTGCAGTGGAACTTGGTTCTATGAGATTACTCGTAATGACTCAGTCATTGCAAGGGATACGAGCCGGGTAAGCGTACCCAAGCTTGTTGACCAAGGGGTAAAAACTGATGATGATTTCTTATTGACCAAATGGCAAGTGCACGCTGTGGATAGTCTTGGTAACCGTCAGGAGATAGCCACAGCCTGCAGCGTACCGTTCCTGATAAATCCTCCGGATTCTGGAGGATGTGTGAATGACACCACGTTTTGCTGGAGCGCGAGTAAGACGAATCCCTCTGATTTGAAAGTATCCTATTTCGTTGAAGGAGCCAGGTTTGCCGATTTATTTGGAAATTCGTTTACAAACATTTTAGCCGGGCCATTGGATACTCTTTGCATTAATTTTAATGTGCCCTGGCAAGGCATTTTTTGGCGGATAAAAGCGCAAGTTGACAATCTTGAGAGCGCTTGGTCTGATACATTTTTCTGTGAATTAGATATTGAGCAAAGTCCTACTTCAGTTGCAGCAAACGGATCGGAGTTACTCCCTAAAGAATTTGCTTTAAGACAAAACTATCCCAATCCGTTTAACCCGTCTACCACAATACGCTATGCAGTCCCAATATCCCAAGAAGGGGCTGTCCCGGTCCTGATTGAAATATTTAATATTGCCGGTCAAAAAATTAGTACTTTGGTAGACGAAGAAAAGCCACCTAGTGAATATTCGGTCATTTGGAACGGCCGGGATGATTTTGGGAATTCAGTTGGCAGCGGACTTTATATATATCGAATGCGTGCGAAAAACTTTGTTTCTTCGCACAAGATGATATTTTTGAAATAGAGCCAATTATTTTTATCTAGTGATTGAACGAAAACTCGATTCTTAATGTCATTGCGAGCGCTTCTCAGCGAAGCAATCTCACTATTAGGCACGGCATGAGATTGCTTCGGCAAAAAACGCCTCGCAATGACAACTATTTAATAGTCTTCGTTCAATCACTATCTAAGGCAACTTAACAGGTGGAGGGGTGGAATTGAGTAGTTGTTATATTAAGGCGGTTTTATTCTCTTTATTTGGCGTACTGTTTGTTTTTAGCCTTTCTTGGGCGCAAACATCTCAAACCGCTGGTTCAAGATATGCCTATCCCTGGCCGGATATTCTGAAATCATTGGATGCAAGTGGTTGCATTCAGGATATTCCGGCTCCCATCCTGATGAGCGAACCACGCTACACCCAAGGTAAGTCAAATATTATTGGTTTTAGACTTCCACCGCTGGAAGATATTTCCTTTCCGCCCGATACCATAAGAGGTCCGTTTGTTGTTACTTTGGTTCATGATGGTAGTGATAATCCTCCTTTAGAATTTCCCAGACCGGTAGTTCTGAACCATGATTCTACTCAATTCGAATTCTTAGAGTCGTTAAAAAACGGAACGAAATATCTATATACCACAGCCCTCTTTCTTCCTATATGCAAAATCGGATGCGAAGCTGTGGATGATACGAGCCAATTAGAACTCCATTGTAGCGCTTATCAAGATACAGTCTGGTCTATTCAAGATTCAGAAGCGCCTTTGGTCGAAAATGTCACCATACCACAACTTGATTCAACTTCTATTTCGGGATGGTGGAATCGCTCAACCATTCAGATTGAAGCTGATATTTCCGACCCGGCTGGAGTTTGGCAAGGATTTTTGTATCAACGTACGTGTTCTTCGAATGATTGGGGTGCTGCAATTGCAGATACAACGTTCGAAGGCGATCTTACCGGCTCTGGATTTGTTTTTGCTGACTTAGTTAAGGTCTCTTTTACCCAGACTTTAGCGGATGGATGTTATGAATTTCGCGTAGAAGGAAAGGATGCCACGCACTCACCGGAGAGCTGGTTTCCTGATTTTCAATTGGCTGGAAACGAAAGACAGCCAACATCAACAGACGACTCACAGGTTACAATTCAGATAGATACCACGCCTCCGGATACCATTACATTGACTTGTAATCAAGTCTTGAACTCAATTGAGCTGCAGTGGTCTAGCTCAATTGATCCAGCACCAGGTATTGGGCTGGAAGGTTATTTGATTTTTCGAGATGGCGTCTTGCTAACTACTGTTGATGCGTCAAATACATCCTATGTTGATTCATTTACGGAGGATACTCCGGACACGCTGTTCGAATATCAAGTTCAACCTTTCGATTCTTTGAATAATGTTCAAACCGAAGGAGGATTTGACTCCTGCCGCTACCGGGGTGTACCTACGATTACCATGACGCCTGAGCCAGAATTTACACCAGGTTTTTCTAATACGGTTTGTTGGATTAATTCGCAGAACTTTGTTTATTACCAGGTGTTTCTGGACGAGGATTGTGATTTTGTCCCAGAGGACTCTGTAAGGATCGATGACCCATCTGTCACCTGTCATACGTTCAATAATCTGACGGAGGGTAAGCAATATTGCTATTGGGTAAGAGCGGAGGATGAACATCAAAGAGTTGTGAGTTCAGACACCGTGATGTCCATCCAAGATGCCACCGCACCGGAAATCAGCTCACTGGAATTAAGAGACAAAACAATCATAGATGGACGCGATTGGACTAATAAAAGAGAAATTCAGCTAAGATTAATTGCCGCGGATGCCCCTCCGGGAGAAATTCAAAAATTTCAGATATTCGAAAATAGTATTCCTGATTCAATAAGAATTTTTCAGAATCCCGCGGCTCAAATTGAAAGCATGATTTCATATCTATTGAAGTTGGAAGAGTGTGTTCTCATAGAAGTCTCGGTCAAAGTGTTCGATGGCGCAGGTAATGAAAGCACGTTATCTTCAATTACAGCGTATTTAGACACAACGCCCCCGGACCCGGTAGATTCGTTAAAATGCCAGCAAGTTCAAGACAGTATAGTGCTGAACTGGACAGCATCCGCTGATTCTGGTGATTGTAGTGGCTTGGCGGGTTACCTTATTTTTCGAGACGGAGCTCTGTTAGATACCGTTTCTAACACACAAGCGACTTATGAGGATGTTTTTGGGGTTAATACTCCTCACGCCTTCTTTGACTATCAAGTTCAACCTTGTGATTTTGCCGGAAACGTACAAACCCAAGGAGGGAGTGCACGCTGCGAGTATGAGCCTCCACCTCGGATTACCATGCAGCCTGAACCGGAATTTACGGCGGGGTTGTCAAATGCGGTCTGTTGGTCCAGTTCACCGATCATAGTTTCTTACAAAATATTTTTGGATGAAGATTGTGACTTCATCCCAGAAGATTCTGTTGAGATAAGTAACTCCTCTATGTCCACGATATGCCATACTTTTGATAACTTAGACGATGGTCAAGTTTATTGCTATTGGGTGCAAGCTGAAGATCAACTCGACAGAGTTATTAGCTCAGATACGGTCAGGTCTACTCAGGATGACGCCGTCCCGATTTTGGACAATCTAAGATTGGTGAATGCAGATACCGTAGACGGTCGAATCTGGACATTTACGAGAGCTCTGGAGTTAAGAGTGGTGGCCCATGACAGCCCTCCTGGTGAAATTTGGAATTATGAGATAAGGGAGAATGGAATGCCTGAGTCGACGGGGAGTTTTGTGGATTCAGCGGGACAGATTGATACGATTATATCGTATTCGTTGAAATCCGAAGAAAATTGCTCCATTGACATTTCAGTCAAAGTGTTGGATGGGGCTGGCCACGAAAGTAATCAAAAGTCAATGGTTATCTGTTATCAAGACCTGAACAGCCGCCCAACTATGTTTGCATTCCCTAATCCTTATAATCCTATGGATGGCACACTAACGATAAGACTAAGTGCACCGAATGAAACTGAAATTAAGATTTATGATTTCTTTGGCAATTTGGTTCGCACATTAAATAACAAAGAAGGGAGGCATGACTTCCTTTGGGATGGGCTTAATGGAAGAGGAGAGATGGTATCAAACGGCGGGTATATTTGCATTGGCTCCACAACTAAAGCACGATTCAAAATTGGAGTAATTAAGCGGTCGTTTTAGCTAAACACTACTTTATCACCTTTAACCATAAATAGAACACGGATGAAACGGATGACACAGATCAAACACGGATTTCTAAATTAAGAATATGATAATTAGCGTTTAAACGAAAACACAATTCTGACTGTCATTGCGAGCGCCTCGCAGCGAAGCAATCTCCCTATTGAGTAGGCAGGAGATTGCTTCGGCAAAAGACGCCTCGCAATGACGATCATGAACTATAGTTTTCGTTCGGAAGTAATTAATGACTTGGCCGGTAGAGTTCAGACCGCGTTAAAATTATGGAATGATATGAATCTTTTCGTAAATATGAAAAAACGATTGATTTGGGTTGCAATTTTCATCTTGATTGCATTTCTGGGTAATTTGCATGCTCAGGGCGATGCTGGGCAAGCAGGTGAATTTCTGCGATGGGGTGTAGGATCAAAAGCATTGGGCTTGGGAAGAGCATTTACCTCCGTTGCCGATGATGCCAGTGCTTTATTTTGGAATCCAGCGGGACTTTCCTCTTTATCCAAAGTTGGCGGAACTTTCATGTTCATGCATGTGCCTTTGAGGGAAGGGGCTTCTTTTAACTACTTTGGCGGAGCTGTTCCGCTGCGATTATTTTTCATCAACAAAAGAAATGCCAATTCTTTTATTAGATTTATTCAAGAATTAAAACTTGGTGTGGGGTGGCTTTGGCTGTCATTAGGAAAATTTGATAATTATGATGCAGTAGGTAATCCAATGCCTGAACAATCCCAAAATACCATTGGTCAATCCGCAATGTATTTTTCAGCCTCCTACCCGCTGAATGGTCTTTTCAAGCGATTGGTGTCAGGTGATGCCAGTCCGTGGATTAAATACTTGAAAGGAAACATGGATATCGGCATAACAACGAAATTTATTCATCAAGACCTTTTTGGGATAAATGGCTCTGCAACTGGACTTGATTTGGGCATTAAATATACTCACCACTCCGGATTGTTTAATTTCGGATTTATACTTCGTGATTTTAATCGGGCCAATATTTCCTATGGAAATAACGTCGTTGATGATAAAATCCCCTCCACTGCTACTTTAGGTGTTTCACTCGTACCTCCTTTTAGCTGGTTGCGTGGGTTATTATTGTCATTTGATTATGGAGTTATCACACCTTCCGAACGTGAGCATGAGAAGATGTTTGGTCTTGAATTTGATTTATCTGTCATAAACTCTGATCTTCCAATTAAGCTTCGCTTTGGCTCTAACTCGGTTCATGAATCTTTCACCTTTGGCATTAATATTAGCCCGGAGCTAGCTCTGGGTAATGACTGGATTCCGTATGGTGATTGGACTTATGCCAATGACAAAGCTGCATTCGATGCTGTAGGGTCGCGATTTTCGTTTTCTGTGGACCGCAACCCATTTACCGCTAAATATTGGTATCTCAATGGAATGGTATTGTTGCAAGGTTATGGTTGCAGTAATTTGACTCAAATTACAGATAATGACAAAATCATAAGATATTTTAGAAATGCAGAGGAAGCAAAAAATCCTGGAAAGCATGCTTATCGATACGAAGCCGCACTCAGACGTGCCGATATAGCATTTCTGACTTCACTAAGCAGATTATCAAACACAAATCCATCTAACTCAAAAGACAAGCAAAAGGCGCTCCTAAGAATAGCGAAAATAAGTAGATTGTATTCTGAGAGGGCCTCAAAATTCATACGTGAAGATTATGGTAAAAATGTAATTGATACTAACGATTATTTCAATTCGTTTCTTTATTACGTTCAGAGCTTGATCATTTCGGGTAATGAAAGTGAAGCCATCAGAGTATGCGCAGAGCGGGGGAAAACATGGGGCAAAAATAGAAATGTAATCAAAGATGAAAACGGAAGTATGATCAATGAACGAGAGGAACTTTTAAACTATCTTCATGCTTATTCGCTGTTCAAAAGTGGTTCAAGAGCGGGTGCGGTAGAGTTGATAAAAGATAAGCTCAGTAATAATTCTTTGGCCAAATGCTTACTGGGCCACATATTATTTTTGGAGGGCAATTATACAGAGGCCCTATCTAATTTGAATGAAATCGATCTGAATGATGCCCAATTTCCAAAGAACGTATTTCTGCCTTTAACTTATGACTGCACATTTGGCGATGAAATTCTTTTTCTAAAGACCGCCTCGATGTTTATGAATCCTAAAAAAGTTGAACTCAGTGAGATTATCAATGAATTTGCGAAAATACCAAGATACTTTCCTAATTCAGATTTAGGAAGGTTTATCACCCATCATAAAGACATTTTGTCAACAATTTTGGAAAATTTTGAAAAAAAGAATATGGATGAGATTAATAGATTATTCATAAAAATAATTAACTCATATATTAAATCCTTTTCGTCTGGAACCTTAAATGAAATTCAGTATGCTTACAATTATAAATTAATTTCTCATCGTTAACAGAATGTTCTACTATGGAGTAAGAATTATGAAGGATTTTAGACTCAAGCTATCCGGACCTACGCTGGGGATGTTAATTATTTATCTAATGGTTAATTCTTTCGATATTGTCTATGGTCAGAAAGATTATAACATAGCTATATCGAACATCTCAATCAAAAAAATCCACAAGAATTGGCTATTCGTTCCGACCTCCGCAGATTTGAGAGTCGAATGGAGCGTATCGACTGCCCAAGTAATTAATCGCAAGGAAAAAAGTATTCTTGAAGATGCCAAAACATTACCTTTCGTTTACCAGGTGTATTTATTCGAAGGCAATTTAAACAATGAGCCCGAGATCAAAGAAGTAAGAAATGCAGCATTTGCAGATTTTGACAACAAGGATGTTGGAACCAAATATTTTTTTAAGGTCTATATTTTGACACCAGATTCCAAATTAGTAGCCGAATCCGAACCTGCTTCCATATTGGTAGGCCGAGGTAATAATGGCACCCCAGAAGGTACAAACGCTGCCTACTATTTACATCCAGGAAGATGGCAACTTTTAGCAGCGGGTAAACCTGAAATTTATGACAAATCAACCACACTTGGGCAAATGGCTTTTATATTTTTATCATTAACCGCTGTTTTAAGTTTTATCGTTCTGCTATATTATTCCACACGTAGTTTGTATTTGGGGAACATTTTTCCGTTCAAAAGATCTCTAACAAAATTTTTCTGGTCACTCTCGCTCAGTTGTGACCTTTCCTACGAAAGACGGCTGACTAATAAATTTAAGTTTGTATTAAATGCCTGGGAAATGATTGCCAAGAAAAGTAGAGAGGTGGCGGATAAGGCAGCGAAGAATGTTCCCAATGGGTTGAGTTCTACAGAAAAATTGGCATCCATCGATGTGGCTTGCATGGAATATTGGACATCCGATGGAGATAAAGCCATTGGCACTATTGAAGAGATCATAGCTTTTCCGCGAGCCAATCAAATTAATGGCCAAAAGAAACCGGATGATTTATTAACCGAATTGGTAATCAAGATTGAAGATAGTTTTAATGAGTTAATTTCTCGTGACGGCAATGGAGGATTTGAGAACACCGATAAGGTGGACATGGAGAATCTCATTGATGAAATCTACGAACCGGTAGTGGTAGATAATAAAGTAACTTCAAGGGTTAGAAAATGGTTTCTAAGAAAAGGGGTTTTTGAAATGAAGAAAGGATTAGAGCCATTCCCCACAAGTAAAATTATACGAGCTGGTTTGGAAATTCATCGGAATAATGGTTATCGTTGGCTGAAGCCCTCTGAGGAAGTTAAACATGCTTTTGAGAATCGGGCATCAAACGAAATCGAGAATTTGAGAAGAAAATCGAAGATTGATTGGTTTTGGAATTATGGCGCCCTGGCTCCATTGGTAGGATTGTTTGGCACAGTAACCGGAATAACCAACGCTTTTCAGGAATTAAGCCGGTCCCATATAACCCCTAACTTTGTAAATATGATTCAACAACTAAGTAGTGGTATTTTTGAGGCGCTCTGGACTACCATTTTTGGATTAGCCAATGGCATCATTTTCGTTCTGCTATATTATTATTACAAGCACAAATTGGATTGGATTTATTCAAAATGGGAGGAAATCTACATATCCATATCAGAGAAATTGTAGAAAATCTTTCTTCGCCGTGAAGGAACTAAAATGGCCTTTAAAAGAAGGGAAGAATTTAGAGATTTTGAATTAATCGGTTTAATTGATATTGTTTTTTTGTTACTGATATTTTTTTTAGTATCCTTTGCTTTTTCATTAGCCGGAAATATTTCAGAATCTGATGTCTCGCTAGAACGGGATTTGCCAGAGACCAACACCCAACTGTCGGTCATTAGCGAGGATTGGTTGGATAACTTGCTGATCGAAATTCTGGATGATTCAACTGAGAAGTTCACGTCTAAGATGGCCTATGTTATGTCGCCATCTTTTAACAAGAATGTGAGAATCACTAGAAACAAAGCTTTCGAAACTGCAAAGAGAGAATCTACATTTGCTGTATTTCCGCAAAATTATATGATGTTACCTTACGAGAAGTTTGCGGCTATTCAACCTTGCACATTGATTGCAAACTCTATTACTAGATATGTGACTAAATCGATAATGCAAAGTAGCAATGTACATCCTATCGTAGAGGTCAGAGCTGAAAAGAATACAGAATTTAGAATACTAAGTTTCATAATGGATCAATGCAGCGCGCACAAAGACACCATCCCACAGTTTATCCTGAGGACGACGCTATAAAACAGAGCAGACCTGATTCACAGGAATTGTTCAGATGTCTAAGATGCAAGGTATAAGGCATCTGTTCAAGTTGGGGGGCATGAATGGACATAAAGTAGAAGGATAGCGGTTAATATGGCATTTAAGAGGTTTTACCGAGATCATCGAAAAATTCAGATGCTCTCTCTTATTGATTTAATCTTTATACTATTACTGTTTTTTATTATCACAAGTGTAATGATAAAATTAACTAGAGGTGAAACTAAACTGTTTGTACCAACGCCGAAAAACGAACCAGGTGAAGCGCAAATATTGATTCAAATTATGGACGAGGACGACTATTTCTGGTTAGATCATACTGCGGTAGATACCTTAAATCGCTACAGCTACCAGTTATTCAACCCCGATGACCCCAAGGCTAAAATGGATTTGCTCTTAACAAAAATGAAGTTAAATTCTGACTTACTGAATTCGCGTTTAGAAGATTTGAAGAAAATATTGAGCAAGGATCGAAACAAAGAATATTTTGTATTGATTAGGTGCCCTGAGAATAAACCATATTATTACGCCATAAATATTATTGAACAATTGGTTGGCTTACCGAATCTTGAATATGGGTGTGTTTCTGGTACCATTGAAGACATTAGGCAAAGTAGAGATATTATTATCAATAGCAATCTTATTCAAATCAATCTATGATGAAATTAGCGATTAAGAATACGATCTTTGTCTCTGCTATGCTGTTTTTCGCATTCTTTATGCTTAGACAAATTTTGATCTTGAGAATTCCAGTAGGACAAAAATTTATTCCTACCAAAATTGTCCGGGAAGAAATCCCTATACCTAAAAGACCCGGAACCAAAAGTATAAGAATCCTCGCACCTACTTTGAAAAAACTAAAATTTGAAATTGATTTTAAAAGAAATCCCTTAATTTTGGATTGGGATTTTTTAGAAAAATCAGATAAAGAGGCAGACGTTAGGGCGGAAGGAATTATTGATGTCGCAGGTAATTTTACAATTACTAATATTTATGATAAAGGTCACCCCGAAGCTGGGAGATACATCAAAAAAATTCTTTCAACGTGGAATTTTGTCCAATATAAAATGGGAAATATCAACTATTATTTCAATGTACCCACCAAAAAGGAAAATATGAAAGTACAGATTGATTTGAGGGGTTTAAGCCATAATGCAAAATATATTGAAAAAAATGATGAGATAATCGACGGGTTATTATATTATATTAAAGGCATTGATAGAAGCAATGTACTAATGATCAAATAATCACTTATCCCAGTGCGGCAAGCCGGAAACGACAAACAACAAAAAACCAAATGACAAATAAATTTCAAAATACAAAAATCAAATTTCAAATCCCGTACTTTCATGGTCTTCTTAGAGGAAGGGTTGGGTTTTTGGAAATTAGAATTTGTCATTTGAGATTTATTTGGAATTTATTATTTGAGTATTGATTTTTGTTTGCAAAAAAATGCAAAGAATGAAAAGTAATACTATAGTATTACGAATTAGATCTTTGTTGTTAAAAGGACTTTGAATGTCTTGGAAGGCTTTCGAGGAATTAGGGTATTAGGAAGAAAAATAAAATATAAAATCAGTGAAAATCCGTTAAATCCGTGTCATCAGTGTTGTATTTTTAATTTGCGCCGAAGGCGCACTGGATTATCTTAAGGAGCGTTATTTTGAAAACCATAATCCGTTTTTGGGGCTTTGTAGTTCTGGTTAACTTATACTCACTTGCTTATTCGCAGGAATTCATAACTGAAGGCATCACATTCTACAATGAAGGTAATTATGATGCCCTCATTAAGCTTGTTCCAGAATTCGTTCAGGAGCACCCCCACGAAGAAGGTCTGGCAAGATTTTTTTTAGCAGAAAGTTATTACAATAAGGGCATCACAGAGTCCGATGTTGATAAAGCCATCAATTATTTTCAAAAAGCTTGGTACCAATTTCGAAAAGCAGTAAACAGTCCAGACCTTAGAACTCAATTTAAAGAGTATTATTACTCTGCAAAGTATAAAACAGGGTGGTGTTCGTATCGATTGGCGGAGTTAAGCCAGAATCCTATTGAGATGCTGCAAAGAGCGCATTCTGAATTTCTGGATATCGAGGATGTGGCGCCGGATTCGATCAAAATTTATTCCTATTTTATGGCAGTCGAATGCAAAATACGGGAAAATGTTTCAAGATTTAATAGATTCTTGGCTTATGGCTATACAAATGAGGATCTTAACCAAATTCTAAGATCCTATGAAGGTGCAGATACTTTATTGGATAGAGTACTTAGTTTTGTGCCTTCCATTTCTACCCAGGACTACTTGGAGGACTTACAAGCGGCAGCAGAAATTAGAAAGGAAGACATTAAGTTCTATTTGGGTAAAATCTATCAAGTCCTGCCTTATTCAATATTCAATTCAGTGACGCGGCCAAATAAGAAGTCCAATCCCAAAGAAACGGCCCTATTCTTTTTTAAAGAGCTTCAATATATGTCATTATTTGACATTGATATTGTGTTAAAATCAAAGCTAAAGCCGATTTTATCCTACTTAAACCTAATTAATTATTTAAATCAATATTTTATAACGAGAGACGATACCTCCAAACTTGGTTTTCTCAAGCGATGGAGTAATATTAAGGAATCTGAATTTCAACGTGAGAAATTCTTTCGGCGCGGAAATCTGTACCAAAGCAATCCCGATTATGAAAGCGAAGAGTTTAATATTTTAGCCATAAGCTTTTACGATTCCGCTGCTCCCCCTCTGGATGAATCATACTATTGGCTTGCATACCTCCAAATGATTCAGAATAAAAGAGATAAGAGTAAGAGAAACTTCAACAAATTCATAAATTCTTCACTGAAGAACAAGTTTATCAGTAATAGAAAAAGTATCCTCTTAGAGGATGCTCAGTATAGAATATTTTTGTTAGAGTTTGAATCCCTTATCCATTCCAAGCAGGTTAAAGGATTAGGAAAGTTGGCGAGAGAGATTGCTAGATTTTCCCCCAAAACATCAGAAATAAGAAATCGCAAACAGCAACTCGATTTGTTGGTTAATTGTGCCCTAAGAACTAATATTCATGATATTTGGGTAGACGTACTCAGAGGTACAGATAAGGAAAAACTAGAACAAGCCTTGAATACCATAAGATTCATATTACCGCGGGCTGATCTAAACATAGGCACAATTCGGGAGAGATACATTAACCTTTTGAGACGGCTGTTTAAATTGACTGAGACAAGAAGGAGCGATGAGACTCGGTTTTTCAAAGGAATTGTTCAGTGCCTCGAGGCTGGAATTCAAGCAGAACCTCAAGAAAAAATCAAGATGTTTAAGGCCGCGGCTCAAATATTAGGTTCAATAGATTCAAATTTTATCTATAAAAACGAGGCTGATTATATACAAGGAAAGTGCTTATTTTTTGCTGAAGAATTTGATCAGGCCTATGAGATATTTAAGCAATTAATAAATCAAAACAAGAACGCCAGGGCCTTGTTTTATTTAGCCGAGATATTTCGACTTAACTTCCAGGGCTTGGCGGCAAAAGCTTGTTATGATGTAATCATGACTAAGACTAAAGAGTCTAATGAAAACAACAACAATTTTTGGTACTATAATGCAAGAGCCGGCAAATTGTCATCTAACAATACCGGCAGCTTAGAGGTTCTTAACGGAGTGGATTATAGAGGTGTTGAATTTCAGACAGAATTCGGTGCTGAGCACTTAACTTACGAAAATTTAGTGGATGCCAAGTTTCTTAAACAGCAGTACGCAGAAGAAAGCATAAACTGGTTACAAAAATATGGCCTGCCTAAGAAAGAAATCTATCCTTCGAACAACAGGTTAAAAAATTCATTATTTGTTCACGAAAATATTTTTGAAAAGTTTCCAGGTGTAATCAATGAAATTAGAGGGCCGATTACCGCGTCTCTTAAAATATTCGTTCATACTTTCAGTGACATCGTATCAAGAATTGAGGTAAAACTTGGCGACGAGATTTTGGAAAGTCAGAATAAGGTGTTTGTTAAAAAACTCATCCCCTTGAATACAGCACTTGAATTGTTAGTCAGAAATCCAGACTGCTATCTATATAAACAAATTTATAAATTCAATAAACCAGGACTAGTGGTGAAGAATATTGTTTTGAACAAAAGGCTCGCTTTTTCTGAAAGTCTCACGGGTCATGATAATTTTATGGAGGATTACCCATTTCAGTTGCGTTGGGATGCGAATCTTATTCTTAAAAAAGATCTGCCAAAGTTAAACCGAGATTCTGAGCTTGTGAATGACTTTTCTAATTCGTATGAACTACGGGATTGTGCTGTTGACAAAATTGGCAATAGACTCTTGGCAGTAAATGCAGTTGAAAATCGTATTTGGATCTATTCTAATGATCCTGCAGGCAAAAAAGTTGAAACCCTAAGATTAAATTATGATGATTCGTTAAACAGTCCAGAAGGCATCGCTGTGGATTCAGAAGGGAGCATATTTATTGCCGATTGGGGTAACCATCGAATTTTGGCGTTTAATAATTACGGTGACTTTGTTAGACAGATAGGAACTTTCGGAACCAATACTTCAGTCGATGTAGGTAAACCCATAAAGTTTGTTTTTCCTACTAGAATTGCCGTTCAAGAAGATCAAGATGGTATTCAAGTTGATGAGAAAGTATGGTATGGAGAGAAATATTTGTTTGTGGCGGATCAAAACGGCATTCATGTCTGCAATATGAGCGGAGATTATTTAGGCACACCCATGCCTCCCAATGAACAACTACCAAGAGGCTCGTTTTATGGTTTCATCATCGAGCGGTATGGAGTTGATTCAAGATTATACTTAATGAAACGACAAGAAGAATTTCAAGGACAAGTGTTTGAATTTGTGGCGAATTAAAGAATATGAATCTTATTGAAATTCATACGGCTATTAAATAAAACCAATAACGCGAGTCTGAGCTGCAGAGGATTTGAGAGCACTTAACTTGCTGTGTAAAATAATACTTAAAGAGTCCACTGAACCAGCCCAACAAGCCGCAGCCCTCTGTCAGCTCAAGACGTTGTTAGCTGCCAGTAGCTTTTAGCAATCGTTTTGCTGGTAATGATTTTACTGGGTGAGCAGATTTCTTTTCTTTCTTTTTCAAATCCTCACAAATTGCATGTAAATCGAAGTTAAAGCCTTCTGCATGTTTCCTGCGTGCTTTTCGAACCTCTTCTACAATTGGGTCAATCATTGTTATTCTCCTAAAAGTTCTTCTGGTGAACATATTATTGGACAATGGTAACCATTTCTTTCTATAATGGAGATTATTTTTGATTTCATCTGGGCATTGTTAATATGTGCAAAATTCCAGGTTACAAGATAATCCATTCCATTTGCAGTCGCGAGCGCTATATGAAGCGCATCTTCTGGGTTTTTCTTAGTTATTGGCCCATCTTTTATCAGAGTAAACGCTAATTTTTCAGCTTCATCAGTGATAGAAAGTACAGGCAAAGTTGAAATAGCATCCAGTCTTTTTTGTGCCTCATTTTGGTCACCTTGTTCCGCTTCTTGTACTACCAAAGCTGAAATATATGGTTCGAAAGAATCTAGGATTTGCGGCCATTTTTCACGGCTTATTTCTTGACGTGCTGCGATTATCAAATCCCGACTCGGCTTCGAGGTATAATAGCTCACAACACTTGTTTCAATATATACCGTTTCTTTCATTTTTCTTTTGATGCCCGATTTCCTATCTCATCATTATTGTTGTTTCTTTGGTCTATTAAATTTGACAAAAATTTTCCTGACAAGCAAGTAAAAAAATCGAACCGTCTGGTTTCATCCGCATTTCAAGGATTGAATAACCACCCCGTTAATTTGACTTACCTTTTGACCTGCTGGTCATCTGGGGAGAATGGTAATTTGCTTCGATTCGATTACAGCTAACGAGACTGTCGAAAAAGCCTAAGATGTCACTGCGAGGAATGCCATTGACGACGCAGTCTCCTTGATTTGGGCACAGAATCTGGAGATTACTTCGTCACTTCGTTCCTCGTAATGACAGGAAGGGAACTTTTTCGACAGTCTCAACGCCTCGCATAACCGGCGCTCCCCTTCAGGACACTTAACTCGCTTAACAGAAAAACTTACGAACACGCACCAAACTCTGAAATCACGCTAGAGTGGCAGCGTCCGTGTTGATGCGATTGTTAGGCTCTTTAAGTGCTTAGTTTGACCTAACCGATGCTCCAATAGCTTGGGAGAGAGAATCGTGAAGTGGTCTTTTCTCTCTTGCCTTGCTCCACTCGTATCTGCGCATTGTCCTTAATGCGCGGTATCCACCAAACATTCACGACGAACCTCAGCAAGATTCGAAGTTTGATGCCCTCTGCTCTGCTCGTTCAGCGGGCTTGAGCAGTCAACTCTTGCAAGGCGCGCTCAGACTGAATGCGGTGCATTGCTTCGTCGTCGAAAAAACGGGCGCAACACGATTGACATTTGAAGTGTCGCAGTTTCTTCACCGTCAATCCGTCATTCAGTCGACACGTTTCAACGGTCTGCACCATACTAAGTTCGCCACATTCGGGACATGGGTACGGTTCAGATATCGGTGCTACGTTTTGAGGAGATGAGGACATAGAATACATCCGCTCTTTCTTTGGTGATGATTTTGCCTTTCGTATAGATAGCCATTCCGTCGAAAGTCATTCCCTTGATGATGTAATCCTTTCCTTCTTACCCGTCCGAGGATTACGCGATCGCACTTTCTTGAAGATGGCTGGTGCATTGAGGATAGCCTCATAAACTAACTCTGGCGTTAGGCCGTCCGCCGCCATTTCGTCAGCTCAATTCAATGTTAGCAATTTTTATCTACCACAAAGAAGACGGAGATTCAAAATGCAAACCGTTTAGTGCCATCGTCTTTTAGAAGCTTGACATTCGCAGTAGGCCTAATTAAATTTACTTCCAGACCGCTCCGCTTTTTGACTTACATTAAATCTTCGAGTCATCTACTGACATTCACCGAGTCACAACCTATCTCTTAATTTGCAAACTCCTCAAATTCCACATCGTGCCCTTGGTGTACTTCGTGGTTTCATTCTTTTCAGCCCATGCACTTATTCTTGATTTTGTGCACTTTACTTTATTACTGCCAACAACTGAGTATATTGTTTTTCCGCACTCTAATCACGGAGTTTTTCGGCTTTCTAATAAACATAAGTAAACTATAATGGTGATTCTGTCTTATTTAAAATTTATGACAATTATTATCCGTTGTCAACAAAAAATGAAGGTCTGATGAAAAATATCATCTGCAATTTAAAACCGATTATAGATTTGCCATTTGGGCACGTCCTGTCTTTTCCTCTCATGATGCTTGTTGCCTGTGCAATTAAGCTGGATTCACCAGGCCCCATGCTTTCTAAACAAAAAAGGATTGGACAACACAGACGTAGAGGATACCGAACCAATGGGCATATTATGGTTTCATCGTCGAGCGGTAAGGAAAAGATTCAAGATTATACTGAATGAAACGTCAAGGTGAGGTTCAAGGACAGATTATTGGATTTGTGGCACATTAAAAATTAGGAATCATAGTAATCCCTCAGTTATAGGAAGGTAACTCACAGTCCTCGTTCCCATGTTACCAAGCTGAGTGCTTTTCTCGGATTTGGTGCTTCAACCGGGGAAGATTCCTGGCGGAATGACATCTTGCCTCCCCTTCTGTCATGCCATAGGCATCTTCCCACTTTGATGCAGAAGCATTACGAATCTTATTGAAATTTATCAATAACTGCTAATATTTCCGCAAATCTTCTTTATTTTCTCAAAAAAGTTGCTTTTTTTGAAAAAAAGGCTTGACAAATTAAAATAAATTAATATATTACTACGAGTGTGTATTGCGTTTGTGTAATTGAAAGCCGTCAAATGACTTTAAGGAGGTGAAATAAAAACAAGCTCTTTCATATTGTTGATCTTCTGAGGAAGAACCGAAAGTGATCTGTTAGTTCATCTGAATCTGCTATTGTGTCCCCAAAATATTCTTAAGTCTCCCACAGTTACAGAAGTAACCTCATAAGGAAAGTGACGGTTAAAAAGGAGCAACCTTCAACTTTGCGCTTACATTCATTTTGCTTCTAACAATTTTTATTAAGTGATTTGAAACCTTAGTATCTTACGAACAAAATTGTTGCTTTTTGGGCATTTGGTCAGTGAAACTTCGCGTCTATTTGTTATTGGTTAACATTGATAAACGAGGGGAAATGCACACCGCTCACTTCTCATTTTGCAGTTTTGAACAAAAGAGATCAAGTAGAGTTGCAAATACCTGGAACCTTGCCCGAAAATCTGCTATTCTGCTCCGTTGGGCGTCCTCGCCCAACGTAAAGACAACAACCTAAGACGCAGGCGAGGAAGCCTGGTTGAGCATTATGGGACTTTTCGGCCAAGTTTCCAGCGCGGCGAAGCCGCAAATGCAGGTTTTGAAATTCAATTTATATATAATTAGAGAGCAGTTGGTTGAAATCCGAAATACCAATTTCTAAGCTCGCAACAAATTCAAATGACCTAAATTCGAAATTCACAAACACGTTCCCTGCAGACCGGCACCTATATTTTTGGTAATTCGGTCTTGAAGGGGAAATGAACAGAATCAGTTTTTGTGAAATTGAGATAAACTATACTTAGCTAGACATGAAGAACAGGGAACTGCAGGAGGAACAGCGAAAACTGCAAGAGTCTCGAGACCGCTATGCTGAACTCTATGACTGCGCCCCCGTAGGCTATGTCACCCTTGATCATAAGGGTTGCATTCACGAGATCAATTTGACGGCGGCAGCACAGTTAGGTATTGAACGATCTCAACTGATAGCTAAACCGTTCGTCTCTTTTCTAGTTAAGAGTGATGTTAGCAAATTTAGGACTCATTTGCGTGAATGCAGGCAGACAAATGATAAAGTGACTACGGAATTGGAACTTTTGGTGAAAGGCAGTGAATCGATCCATGTACAATTGATGAGCATTGCCGTTCAGGAATCTAGGCATTCTGTTTTAGAATACAGAACAACTATACTAGACATCACTGAACGCAAGCGGATAGAGCAAGAGTTGCGGGAGAGTGAAGAACGATACCGCGCAGCATTCGAACAAGCGGTAGACCCTATCGTACTGGTAGATACGGAGACTGGAGCTATTGCAAAATTTAACAGGAAGGCGTATGAAAACCTTGGCTACACGTACGAAGAATTTCAAAAGCTCAATATATCCGACGTTGAGGTAATTGAAACTGCTGAAGAGGTAAAAAAGCACATTAGGAAAATCGTAAAAGAGCGTAGTGATGAGTTTGAAACAAAACTCAAGACCAAGAGCGGTGAGATACTGGATGTTCTGGCGAACAGTAAGGTCATCCGCTACCACGGGAAAATCTTACTGCAGAGCATCTGGCGTGACATCACCGAGCGCAAGCAGGCCGAGGAAGCGTTGCGGGAAAGTGAGGAAAAGTTTCGAGCGTTAGTTGAGTCAACTTTTGAAGGCGTTGTTATTTATGAAAAAGGAAAGATTATTGAAGCAAATCAGTCCTTTGCTAAGATGTTTGGTTACGAATTATCGGAAGTTATGGGCTTGTCCCATGTGGAAATGACTACACCTGAATCCGCTGAGCTGGTAGCAAGAAACATCCAGATTGGTTTTGAAAAGCCTTACGAGATAATCGGTGTAAAAAAGGATGGAACAACTTTCGATTTAGAAGTGGTTGGAAAAGATTGCCAATACCAGCGTCGCAAAGTCCGTGTTGTTGCAATGCGAGATATCACCGAACGTAAGCAGTTAGAAAATCAGCTGAAAGTTTCCCTCAAGGAAAAAGAAATGCTTCTCAGAGAAGTTCACCATAGAGTCAAAAACAATTTACAGATCATTACAAGTCTTTTCGACCTTCATTCTGAATATATCAAGGATAAAAAGATTCTTGAGACCTGTATGAGATGCCAGCACCGGGTAAAATCCATTGCCCTAATACATGAACAATTGTATCAATCTAAAGATTTGGCAATGATTAACTTTAATGAATATATTCAAAGCCTCACACAGAACTTGTTCCAATTATATAAGATCAATTCTAATGTCATCCAATTAAAGTTAAATGTGGCGGATGTTTTAGTGAGCATCAACACGGCCATTCCTTGTGGTTTGATGATCAATGAACTGGTTTCCAATGCTTTGAAACATGCTTTTGCAGAAGACATGGTGGGAGAACTGTACATCAAATTTCGCAAGCTCGATGATAATAAGTTTACTTTAATTGTCAGGGATAACGGAGTTGGTTTTCCTAAAGATTTAGACTTTCGAAACACGGAATCATTAGGTCTACAATTAGTATGCATCTTAACCGATCAGCTTAATGGTAATATCGAGCTTGACAGAAGGGGAGGTGCAACATTTAAGATTACATTTACAGAAAAATAGTAACTATTCAGGCTGTCTTTCTGGAAGAATCTTTTTTGAATCAACGTCCGAACGAACTTTGTTTGCTTAGTGCTAAAGTCTTCAAAGATGCGTACGTAATGACAGGGCAGCCTGAATAGTCACGAAAAACAATAAAATGGGGAGAGAAATAATATCATGGCCAGTGTACGAATCTTGGTTGTTGAAGATGAACTTATTGTAGCCAAGAATATACAAAATAAGTTGAGAAGGTTTGGATATGATGTTCCTACTTTAGCCTCTTCTGGAGATGAGGCCATTAAGAAAGCAGAACAGATGCGACCAAAACCTAATTTAGTACTTATGGATATCAAATTGAATGGAGATGTCGATGGCGTCGAAGCAGCTAAACAAATCCATGATCGGTTCAACATTCCGATGATTTATCTCACGGCTTGTTCAGATGAGAAAACATTGCAGCGAGCCAAGAAAACCGCACCTTTTGGATTTCTCCTTAAACCGTTTGAAGCAAGAGAATTGCATTCCGCTATTGAGATCGCCCTTCATAAACATAAGATGGAAAAGCAGCTAATAAAGCATGAACAATGGCTGGCCACAACATTAAGAAGTATCGGCGATGCCGTAATCGCAACCGATACAAATGGTTTCATAACATTTATGAACCCTGTTTCGGAAATACTTACTGGCTGGAAGCAGAGAGAAGCTTGTGGCAGAAAACTATCAGAGGTGTTTAACATAATCAACGAAGAAACGCGGGAACCTGTTGTAGATCCTGCAACCAAAGCAATGCGGGAAGGGGTTGCAGTCGGACTAGAAGACCATACCCTACTTATTGCAAAAGATGGAACAGAAAGACCTATTGATGACAGTGGAGCTCCCATTATAGATGATAAAGGAAAAAGTTATGGAGCCGTGTTGGTCTTCCACGATATTACCGAGCGTAAACAGGCTAATGTGGGACAGAGCCAACTTTTTAAGAGATTAGAAACTGTTACCCGCTCCCCAGGATTTGACAACATTATTGGTCAAAATCATACAATATGTAATATTTTCAAGACAATTAATCAAATAGCCAAAACCGATTCAAATGTTCTAATATTCGGAGAAACTGGCACGGGTAAAGAACTGATCGCCCGGACCATTCACAGTCATAGTCTGCGTAAGGATGCGGATTTCATACCAGTGGATTGCGCGGCTATTCCTGCAAATTTACTTGAGAGCGAGCTATTTGGTTTTGAAAAAGGAGCGTTCACCGGGGCGGTAGACCGAAAATTTGGTCTTTTAGAGTTCGCTAACCAAGGGTCTTTATTTTTGGATGAAATCTCAGAATTAGATTTGAATCTACAAGTGAAGTTGCTTCGGGTTTTGCAAGAAAGAGAATTTCGGCGGATTGGCGGGAAAAAGTTGATTTCTGTTGATATGCGCGTGATAGCAGCAATGAACAAAAATCCGAGAAAAGCCGTTTCTGAAGGTCGTCTGCGAAAAGATTTATTGTATCGTTTGAACGTGATTCCTATTCATATCCCTCCTCTGCGTGACAGAAGGGATGATATTCCTCTGTTGATAAATCATTTTGTCAAAAATACAATCAAAAGAAACAATCTCGAGCCCAAAGAAATTGCACCAGATGCTATGGAATTACTCATCAATTTCCGATGGCCCGGCAATGTCCGACAGCTTCAGAATATTGTAGAACGTTTGGTTTTGCTGTCCCCAGGTTCTGTGATTGAAGTAGAAGACCTACCTATCTATATCAAATCCAAACAAGACTATGCTACTGATCCTATGCTTGATAAGCCATTTGATATATTAAAGAAGAGACATCTTGAAATGTTTGAAAAGAACTATCTCCGGAAGCTCTTAAAGAAGACCAACAACAATATCGTCAAGGCCGCCACAATTGCCGGGATCAGTGTAAGAACGGTTTATAGAATGCTTGAACGCTACGGCAAAGCCTAGCGCGCTAAAGCGCA
>JBHIAW010000017.1:0-26424 GCA_046758765.1 bacterium | reverse complement strand
ATTATTAATATTAAGATAATTAATAAATTGTAAGAAGTCAAGTAAATATTTTTGTCTGTTATTGTTTAGTGTAACGATCCCCAAAAAACCGGGCAATATACAGTGTTAGGGTGTTAAAGTGTTAGGGTGTTGAAGTGTTTAGGTATTTTGCCATAGTTGACTTGTTTCAAGATATTAGCAACCTGAACACTTGAACACACAAACACAAGAACACTTTTATGCTCATTGCTATGATATTTAGGAATCGTTCTATTAGAATTCAGAAGAGATACCAGTTTCAGAAGTGCGAGCAAATATGCCTATGGATGCTTCCTTGCGGTACCAAATTCGAAGGACAATATTTTTATCAAAGGTTTTTTTATGTAGCCTCAAATCCTGCTTGTAATCGCTCCCAGGTCTCCCAGAGCCCTTCGGAGACCACCTTTGTATGACCTACGACCGGCATGTAGTTTGTGTCTGCCGCCCAGCGAGGTACAATGTGGAAATGAAGATGGTCGTCGATGCCGGCGCCTGCTATTCTACCGATGTTGGTGCCAATGTTAAACCCTTCAGGATGAAAGACTTTTCTTAGAACCGCCATAGATTTGGAAATGATTTTCATTATTTCTAAACTTTCAGAATCATTTAGTTCCTCAAAGTCAGCAATGTGGCGGTAGGGGACAACCATCAAATGCCCATTATTATAGGGGTATTTATTCATTATCACAAAGTTATGGGCGCCGCGATACAGAATCAAATTTTTTTTGTCGTCATTTTGTTGTGGTTTAATACAAAAGATGCACCCCTCTTCTTTGTCTTCTAGAATATATTCCATTCGCCAGGGGGCCCACAGAATGTCAGAATTTTTACCGGTTTTCATTTCGACTTCTCTTTTTCTGCTGCAGCAATTAATTTTTGGGCAATGTCATGCGGCACTTCCTCATAATGTGAGAACTTTCTTCGGTGAAGCCCTCGACCTTGGGTCAGCGACCTAAGAGTTGTGGAATATCGATAAAGTTCAGCCAAGGGCACTTGAGCTTTAACCACCTGAAATGGACCTTCGGATTCCATGCCAGAAATTTTACCTCGTCGGCTTGAAATATCGCCCATAACATCACCCATAAATTCCTCGGGTACGACCACTTCAACATCATAGATTGGTTCAAGGACAACAGGCTTGGCCTCCCGAAAGGCTTTTTTGAAGCCCAACGAGCCGGAGATTTTGAATGCCATATCCGAGGAATCTACGCTGTGGTAGCTGCCATCGTACAAAGTAACCTTTAAATCTGTTACCCGGTGGCCAGCGATCACCCCCTCAATCATGGCTTCTTTAATGCCCTTTTCCACCGCCGGGATATACTTAGAAGGAACGACGCCGCCAACAATTGCATTGACAAATTCAAATCCTTGACCCCTTGGCAGAGGTTCAAGACGCAGCCAAACATCTCCATACTGACCTCTTCCACCTGACTGCTTTTTGTACTTGCCCTGAGCTTGTGCTGTACCTCGTATGGTTTCACGGTAAGGAATTCTTGGTTCGACCAGATTCACGTCTACTCCAAATTTTTCCTTTAATCTCTTAACAATGATGTCTAAATGCAATTCACCTTGTCCAGCGACGATAGTCTGTCTGAGTTCACTATCAACCGTGACTACGAAAGTAGGGTCCTCCTCGTGCAGGGTCTGAAGACCGGTAGAGATTTTTTCCTCGTCCCCTTTAGATTTAGGTTCAACAGCAATACGAATCACTGGCTCTGGGAAATCTATGCCCTTGAGGACGACTGGGTCTCTCTTATCGCTCAGCGTATTTCCAGTATGAGTATCTCGTAACTTTACGGTGGCGCCAATATCTCCGGCATTGACATATCCTACTTCTTTTCGGTTCTTGCCATTCATTAGAGAAATCTGAGCAATTTTTTCACTTACTCCTCTACTGGTGTTCAAAACTTCTTGGTTACTCGACAATTTGCCAGAAATAACACGGAAGAATGATAATTCACCAATATGGGCTTCTGAAACCGTTTTGAACACCAATGCAGAAAGAGGAGCATCTATCTTACATTCCCGTTTGACCTCCTGATCGGTTCCTGGTTTCTTACCAATTTCAACTGGGCGGTCCTCAGCAGCCGGGCCAATTTCGGCTATAAAATCTAACAAAAGATGAATGCCAATATTCTTTGCGGCAGACCCGCAGAGGACTGGAAATATGGCTTGATTGAGCACACCCTTTCTCAGGCCAAGTTTTATTTCGTCATTGGTCAGAGTGCCGTTTTCAAAATATTTTTCAAGCAGTTCGTCATCGTTTTCTGCTGCCATCTCGATCAGTTTTTCTCGCATTTCGTCAGCTTTGCCTTTGTACTCATCGGGAATATCGCTCGTCGATGATTTACCAGAACCGCTCTTTTCATACTTGACCATTTTCATCTGGAGTAGATCAATGATGGAATCAAAATTCTCACCCGCATTAATGGGAACCTGAACGGGTAGAATTTTCTTTCCAAATCGTTCAATAGCCATATTAAGGGTCTTTTCGAAATTTGCATGTTCTTTGTCGATTCGGTTCAAAAAGAACATGCGAGGAATTTTGTAATGTTCTGCTATTCTCCACACACTTTCGGTGCCAACTTCCACACCTGAAACGGAATTTAGAACGACTACTGCTAAGTCGGTTACTCGTAGCGTGCCTTTTACTTCGCCAATAAAATCTGAATATCCAGGGGTATCAAGAATATTAAGTTTGCAATTTTTCCAGGCACAATGAAGTAAAGAGGTGCTAATGGAGATTTTTCGTTCAATTTCATCAGCATTATAATCGGAAACAGTCGTACCGTCGTCAATACTTCCAAGACGATTGGTTTCGCCGGCAGAGTAAAGTATAGCGTCAGATAGTGTGGTTTTGCCCGCGGCGGCATGGCCAATTGGAGCCAAGTTACGTATATCCTTGGGGTAATACTCTTTCACTTTAATCCTCCCTTTACTTTAGTTCCCTTTTCAAAATTTTGCCTGCTGTGCTGCGAGGTAAGGTTGTAACAAGCTCGAAATACTTAGGACACTTATAAACAGCTAATCTTTCACGACAATATTCCACTAATTCTTCTTCTGTTAACTTCTCCCCCTGCTTAGGTAGAATTAAGGCTTTGATCTCCTCGCCTTGAATTTCGTCTTTCACTCCAATAACTGCACATTCTTTAACTTTAGGATGACCAAATAAGATGGATTCGACCTCCTGCGGATAGACATTAAATCCGCCTTTTAGAATCAAATCTTTTTTTCGGTCCACAATATATAGATATCCGTCCTCATCGAATTTGCCAAGATCCCCTGTGTTAAGGCAGCCATCCTTTAATACTTGCTTACTGGTTTCGGGTCGGTTAAGATAACCTTTCATTACATTATGTCCATGAACCGCAATCTCACCTACTTCATTAAACGGAACTTCATTGTTTGAGTCATTAACCACCCGTATTTGAACGCCATAGGTAGGAAATCCAACCGAATTGGGCTTACGAGGATGCTCCAGCCCTTGGATAGCTAATAGTGGACCCGCTTCGGTCAAACCATACCCTTCTAAGATTGGCTTACCAAATTTTTCTTCAAAACTGGAACGCAAGTTGTCAGGTAAAGGAGCGCCACTCGAAATACAGTATTTCAACCGGCGGAAATCTTCTTTGTTAACCTCCAACTGATTTAAGGCATGAAACATGCTAGGCAGGCCCAAAAAAATGGAAATATGATATTCTGCAAGCGCTTTGGCTACATCTTCTGCCTGGGACTTTGATAAAACAACTACGGTGCTTCCAGTTACTAATGGGGCGTTCATGGTGCTCATTTGACCATACGAGTGAAAAAGAGGCAAGGCACATAATAGCGTATCTTGCGATTCCAAAACCAAAACCTGGCGAATAGATTCTACCTGTGCCAAAATGTTTTTATGGCTGAGTTCTGCACCTTTGGGCCGCCCCGTGGTTCCAGAAGTATATAGAACCACAGCCGTATCATTTGAATCAATTTCAGTGTCTTCGAACATTGGGTTGGAGGAAGCTATAAGTTTGGTTAAATCATAGGCCCAGTTAGGAATATTATCACCTAAAAAAATCACAATATGACAGAATTCTAAATTTTGAACCGCCTTTTGCACCTGTGTCTTATAACGTTCTACCGCTATGATACCCTTGGCTTCAGAATCCTCGAGCAAATATCCAATTTCTCCTTCTTTAAACATGGTATTCACGGGAATGACCCACACACCAAGTTTGAGTAAAGCAAAATAACATATAACAAATTGAGGAATGTTTGGTAGCATCAAGGCTGCCCGGTCACCTTGGATAAAACCTAATTTGGATAGACTGTTAGCCAATCGTTCTACCGCATCCAGAAGTCTTCTGTAGGGAATGTGATGGGACCCATAAATTAGGGCTGTTTTTTCTTCAAATTTTTTAGCGCTGTCTTTAAAAGCTTGAAATAAGTTTAAATCAGACATTAACCTTTCTACAACTAATCAAAAAAAAGAGAGCCTTATCAGCTCCCATAATCTGTGTTAAGCGGTTATAATTTTCGTACTCAGATAGAACCTAAGCTAAAAACTCTGTGCCGCCCCTTCAGCCGTCTGATAGGTATCAAATATGGTATTTAGCTTAGTCATAACTAAGATACCTTCCATCATTTCATTAATGGCGGCTAATTTTAGATCTCCCTTCCTATTTCGTAAAGATGTCAATCCTGAAATTAAGATTCCCAGACCAGAGCTGTTCATTCTTTTCACTTCAGATAAATCGACTACAACTTTGGTAGTACCTTGATTAACAAGCTTATAAATAGTATCTTTAAATTCATCAGAATCGGGTGGTCCGCCGAGAAGCTTCCCACTGAGGCTCAAAATTGCAACATCGCCAATCATTCTTTGTTTAATCTTCATGTTCCCTCCTTAAATTGGGATAGTAATAGTTCTTGGCTTCAACCAGAGGCCGCAGAGTACACACCGATCTTACAATTTTATTTGGATAAATTGACAACTTAACGATTTCTATAATAAGATAAATGAGGCTAAAAGTCAAGAAAAAGTTTAATTAAAAATTACCCTGTTTAGACCTATAATAATTTCGTAACAAAATTTGTTGGTATTTTTTTATTGACAATAGGAATATTATTTTGTATATTTTTTGATACCTAATAAGGAAGGAGAATAATACAGAAACATGTCAAGAAATAAATCAGCAATGAAGCGCATCCGACAAAGTGAAAAAGAAAGGATGCGCAACCGACATTATAAATCTACAATGAAAACAGCAATAAAGAGTGTTCTTTCCTCCAATGATAAAGAATCAGCAGAGAAGCAGTTAAAACATACGGTATCCTTGTTGGATAAGATGGTTGCCAAAGGTATCATCCACAGAAATAAAGCTGCTAATCAGAAGTCTCGGTTGACTAAGTTTGTTAATACTATGTAGCTTATAGAAAGTATCGAATTGATTACAACATTCGAAACCGGGTCAGCGAGTCTAAACCGGTAACTCCCCCTAATCCCGGCAAGACGAGCGAACCCGGTTTCTTTTTTATTTTGATAAGTGATAATTTGGCGCCTCTTGCGTAATAACAATATTGTGAGGATGGCTTTCCATTGCTCCAGCCGCACTAATCTTGACAAACTGCCCTTTTGTCTTTAAGTCTTCAATAGTCTTAGCTCCGCAGTACCCCATAGCTGCTCTGAGCCCGCCGACCATTTGATAAACAACTTCGCTGAGTTTTCCTCGATAGGGCACACGACCTTCTATTCCTTCTGGTACCAGCTTTTTTAGATCTTTTTCGTTCTCTTGAAAGTATCTATCACTACTTCCATGCTGCATAGCTGATAATGAGCCCATACCGCGGTAGAGCTTAAAACTTCGGCCCCCCATATAGATGATTTCGCCTGGACTTTCCTCTGTACCAGCAAATAAACTCCCAATCATGACAGTATCTGCACCGGCAGCAATGGCTTTTGGTATATCACCTGTCTGTTTAACGCCGCCATCGGAAATCAGTGGGACGCCACTATTTTTGCAGAGTTCCGCACACTCCATGATGGCTGTAATCTGAGGCATGCCTACGCCTGCTACCACGCGAGTGGTACAAATTGCTCCTGGGCCCATGCCCACTTTTACAGCGTCAGCACCGGCGCTGATTAGCGCTTTGGCCCCTTCGCTTGTACCGACATTTCCTGCGATCACCTCAACATCCTGATACATCTTTTTCAGTGTTTGTACCGTTTCTATTACGCCTTTTGAGTGACCATGAGCCGTATCCACTACAATAACATCCACATGAGCTGCTAAAAGCGCTTCGGTGCGCTCTAAGGTGTCTTTGGTTACTCCCACAGCCGCGCCTACTCGCAACCGACCATGCTCATCTTTAGTAGCGAAAGGATGTTGGCGTTTTTTTTGAATATCTTTTACCGTTATCAACCCTTTTAGATTCCCATCGCCATCGACAACGGGCAGCTTTTCTATTCGATGCTTCTGAAGAGTCTTTTCGGCCTCAATTAGTGTGGTGCCAACCGCTGCGGTAATCAAATTCTCCTTCGTCATTACTTCTTTGATCTCTATATCGGTATCGATTTCAAATCTCAAATCTCGATTGGTTAATATCCCTACCAACTTTGGCCCTTCAACAATGGGTATGCCGGAGATTTTGAACCGTTTCATTAATTCGAGAGCTTCTTTTATCTTGCGGTCCGCGGTTAAAGTAATCGGGTTGTAAATCATTCCGCTTTCTGAGCGCTTTACGCGGTCCACCTCATTAGCCTGCCGCCCGATGGACATATTTTTGTGAATTATTCCAATCCCACCTTCGCGTGCGATGGCTATTGCCAATTCCGATTCCGTTACTGTATCCATGGCAGCGGCCACCAAGGGCACGTTTAATCTTATCTTTTTGGTTAACCAAGTTCGTGTATCTGCTTCTTTAGGTAAAGTTTCGGAGTAGGCGGGCACCAGCAATACATCATCAAAAGTCAAAGCCTCGCCTCTAATTTTGTGATTCATTACTCTCTCCAAATTATTACTACAACGACACTTTCGCTTAACATGTCATTCTGAGCGACCGAAGGGAGGGAAGAATCTCTTTTTTGGGCCTAGCATGTAGTGCATTGGCAGAGATTCTTCGTCGCTTCGCTCCTCAGAATGACAAAGAGACGTTGTGGTATTATTTAAAATTTAGAACTAATTGTAACAAAATTCCCTAAAAGAAGCAACTTTTTTTTAGTAAAAATAGAAAGCCAGCACCAAATACTTGGCGCTGGCTCGTCTCGCGCTAGTGTTTGAACGAAAACACAAGACTTACTGTCATTGCGAGCGTTTCTCAGCGAAGCAATCTCCCTATTAGGTAGGCATGAGATTGCTTCGGCAAAAAACGCCTCGCAATGACGGCTACAATCTATAGTTTTCGTTCAAACACTAACTAAGAATAAGAGAATTGTTCATCTTATTTCTTGGGTCTTCGTTTTAGAAAGGATCCAATCTTATTTCTTCTCTGACTTTTCTTTCCGAATAGATCCTCTATTTGTGACCCAAGATGTTTGGATTCGATTTCTTGATCTAGTAATTTTACTGACTGGACATTTAGAATCTTTTCAATTTTAGAGCCAAGTTTTCTTATCTCCTTTTCGTCGTCTACATCACAGTCTAAATGGGTATGTATGAGATCTGTTGTTTGATTGAGTAGTTTCAAGATCGGTTCAGACACTGGCTCCGTTTTGGTTAATTTTTTTTGAATCAGTGTTTGCAGTGGATTTAATACTAAGAATAGATTTTTATCGTTTAGTTTATAGGCCGTTTCTTGCAGCGTACTGCATGCCTTTTGAATATTTTGAATGGCATTGGCTGCGTATGGAATTACTTGAAGCTCATATACTGCCTGTTCAAATTCAGATAATTGTTCTTTTGCGTCAATTTTTAATTCCGCAAGAGCAATGTCAGTCGATTTCAAAGGTTGAGGAAAGTCAGAATTCATATTCTTCGTGTTGTCTTCGGTTCTTTGAATGACTTCAGCATCATTGGAGTTCGAGGTCTCTCTATCCGAGTTTATGGCTGACGAATCGTCTGCCAGATTCATGAGAGAGTCTATTTCACGTATGTCAAATAAGACTTCACTATTTTTGCTCTTATCCAGTTTTTCTAATTCATTCAGTTCATTATTAGGGAGGCTGGAAGTCTCTAAAGGAAGCTCAAACTGGTTATCAAATAATTTATCAAAGTAATTCGAAATTCTCTGTGCACAAGACTTAATTTTGTTTTGTTGCAGTTCTATTTTCTTATCTGTGTTATTGTCTTTCGTTTGGCTGTGAATTTCTTCTTCCAATGCCATTACTTGTCGTATAGCTTCCAACGCTAATCTGAACTTACGAATCAAGAAACTTCCTAATTCAATTTCTTTCCTCAGTATTTGCTCAGAATTGCACCTTATCATATTAGCAATATTTTCTACCCCCTCGTATCCATGTATCATGGCTAAATCTGAAACATTCTGAGCACATGCCTTAATCTGGTGCCAATGATCTTGATTACTCGGGTCCTTTTGTAATTCAGATAGGGAGCACTCGATTTGGTCAAGAGTTTGCCTGGCCTCTTGATAATAGTAGTCTTGTGGAGAGGGATTTATCGCTAAATTTGGTGTCAAGGTTGCAAATATTTTGCTGCCATCATCTTTAAATTTTTGTTCACGCATGGCAAACGATCTCAAAATAACTAAAACAATTTCTTAATGAACTTCACAGCGTCATCAACATTGGAGAAATCTGGCCTACCGTTGTCGGGCCCCGAATCATTAGAGCTTTCGTCGGTAATACGATCATTTGGCTCGAAATCATTCTTTTGTTCGTGCGTGCTGGGCGATTGGTCCGGAGCTTTTTCGTTTTCATGTGAGTCAAGCATGTTATTTTGAGAGGAATTGTTGGTAATTTTTGGACATTCATTGATATCTTGTTTTTGCGTGTTCTTTAATAACGCTAAGACACTGCTTAATTTTTCCTTGATTTCTTCAACCTTTGTCTGAGAATCGGGTTCTTCGGTTATTAAGCTTTCTATCGAAGATGGTATTTCGTGGAATATGGTGAGGAGACTTTCCGATAAATCAAATTCCCCTTTTAGTGCGTTTTCGGCCAGTTCACCCATAAGCTCCGCAAATTCCGAAATATTTTTGAAGGAAAATAGCTCGCCCGTGCTACATAGAGATGAGCAGGCATTCTTAATCTCACGCAAATATTTTTCATTTCGTGGACGATTTCCGGTGGCCAATCCATTAATGGCCTCTTGCATTACAGTTAGATCAGCACGAGCTTCGTCGATGAATAGCTCGGAAAAAACTCTATTACCCTTCTTCTTAATCGGTTTCTTTGCTTTTGCCGTGTGTTCAGATTGTATAATTTTTTTTGATTTAATCTTTTCTGTACTTATCTCTCTTGAATTTGAAACCAGGTGTTCTGTGGATTTAATTACCATATCAATTTCAGTTGCTGATCGTCTCGTTGATTTCAAACTCGTTACAATGAGCATCACCCTTATAGAATGATTCATGGATTCATCTAATCTGGCACCCCAGATTATTCTTGCGGTGGGGTCAAGGCGTTCAGACACAATGTTCATAATGGTCTTTGCTGCATTGAGTGTCATATCCTGACCCCCGGTAATATTAATTAACGCATTTTTTGCTCCGGTAATGTCTATGTCCAATAAGGGATTTTGAATGGCCTTTATTGCGGCTTCTTCAGCTTTGTTCTCGGAATCGCTTTCTCCCAGGCCTATCATGGCTACTCCACCGTTTTCCATGATGGTGCGGACATCTGCGAAATCCAAATTGACTAACCCTTTTTCTGTTACTAATTCTGTTATCCCCTTGACAGCGTTGACCAAAATTTCATCCGCAACTTTGAACGCTGAGTTTAATGGCATATCAGGAACTAAGTCTAACAGGCGATCATTTTGCAGGACTATAACAGTATCAACGCTCTTTTGTAGTTTGTCTAAGCCTTTTCGAGCATTTTCCCAGCGAATAATGCCCTCATCTGAAAAAGGTAAGGTTATGACTGCGATGGTTAATGCGCCCACTTTTTTTGCAATCTCGGCAATGATTGGCGCCGAGCCTGTACCTGTGCCACCCCCTAAACCGCACGTTATGAAAATCATATCACTGCCAGATAGATATTTTTCAATGTCTTCTATATTTTCTTTGGCGGATTCTTCTCCCTTTTTAGGGTCGCTGCCAGCGCCTAATCCATTTGTTATGTTTTTACCTATGAGAACTTTTTGATCGGCCTTGCTATATAGCAGGTCCTGGGCATCCGTATTAACGGCGATGACCTCTACATCTTTTATACCAACTTCTAACAAGCGGGTCACCGTATTATTACCGGCTCCCCCCGTACCAACTATACGAATTCGAGTTTTGTGAGAGCCTAACACAGACTCAAGCTCTTTATCTGCTTCTATTCTACTACTTGTCATTCTTATCTAGACCTCTTAGTTAGTAACCAGTTTATCAAGCAAAAAGAGAACGGCTGTATGTTATTTCGAACCTAGTGCGGAAAGATCATGACGCTAATGCGTCTCCATCCCATCTCTGCTAATTTGGTTTTACTCTTTTGCGCTAAGCGGTTCGTATTGGTCCCTACGTGGAACCCTTTTTGTTGTCAAGTTCAATTCTTGTAACGAAGCAAGCAGCTCTTTGAATTGGCGTTTTTCTGATTCTTCAATTCGAGTCATATTTCGAAATTGGGTGTAGGCTTCTTTGATTATCTGGCGCTCTTTTCTAGAAAGAGAGGACTTCTTTGAATTCTTAATTTTGATCAGGCTTTCGATAGAAGCAGGTAACTGTCCAAGGGGTTCAAGATTCATTTTTACGGTAAGCCCATAAAGCGAATAAGAAGCCAACTCTAAATCGTCCATAGCTGTTCTATTATTTGGCTTTGCCTCCAAGGTTTTAAGGGCTTCTTCAATAACACTGAAATATAGCTCTGCCTCCTCTCTAAAGGCTTTGAGCTGGTCATCGGCTGAAGGATCAACGACTTCTGTCAGCGAGTGTTCAGGCTCTTCATTCTTGATGATTGGTTGTTCACTTTTCTCAATGGGTGCAAACGTCGGTGATTCAGTTGAGTCAGAGAAGTTGGTTATTGAGTCATTCTTTTGGAGGTTATTTTCTGAAATGTCTCTAACCAAACTTAGGATTTCCTCGTCATCTTCTCCCGGCAATTTGAAATCGGAGGTTTCATTGATTACTTGTTGGGAAATTGGTGCGTCATTAATGTTTTTTTGGGGATGAACCTTTTGTATTGCAGCTTCTTTGCTTTCTATTTCATCTAATTCGGTATTCTTTTTTAGATTTGTTGAAGAATTCTCTTGAGATTCTATTTTTTCTTCAGTAAGACTTTCCTTGTGATTCTTCAACTTTTGAATATGATCTATTATTACTTTGTCATCGAGTTTTTCTAGATCACCTTGTATCAACTTGTTAAGAACGTTTGCTGTTTCTCCTAAGAGGGCTATTGCAGATGGATCAGGGTTTCCTATTTCACGAATAGACTTAGAAACAAAGTTTATGGACGTTTGGGCAATTTGCTCAAAGGCATCAAAACCATAAATCATGGCATTTGCCTTAATATTTTCAAAAATTTTGCTGCACTCAAGCCAGTGATTCTTGTTTCTATTGTCGGAGCTTAGTAATGCCAACGTCTCTTGTAACTGCTCGAGGTGAAGTTTCATGGCAGTCAAAAATACCCGGATGACACTTCCAGGCTCTTGGTCTACTTGGTCTTTGTGCTTGTCGTTGTTTTGTGGTTTAATATCAACAGAGCCACCTTCTCGGTTTTGGTCAGAGTCATTACCATGTTCCGCTAAGGCGTCCTTGCCTACATCCGTAGTTCGAAGAATATCACTTTCTTCTTCCACACTGAACTCAGAAAAGTAGGGGGGGCTTTGCTGAGTCAGTTCTGGTTCCGCATTTCCGGGTACCGCGGAAGGTGGCTCTGTAATTTCGGTTGTTTTACTATCATCTACTGGCTTACTCTTTTGGTCATGGACTTGCTTGGACAGGCTGTCATCCCGTTTGGTATTTTTGATTCCCAAATATTCCTTGAGCTTTTCTTTTGAATCATGATGCTGGAGCGCGCTCATCGCAGTTTTTATCATAGATTGAGCAAGGCCTTCAATTTCTATTTTCAACTGTTCGGGAGTTAGGTCAGAATCGCGTAGATATTCTACCTTATTATTTAAGTTCTCAAGAAAATTATGAAAGCCATTAATTGCTGAAATCCGCAGCAGTTCCTCAACTTTGTTTTCAGCAGCTACCAAGTGATCTAATAGATTACAAAAGAGTAGATGGTCTTCATTGTTGAAGTTTTCCTTACTCTGAATTAATTTATTAAGATGATGATTAACGCAATGATGAAAATAACTGTTCGGATGAAAAAACCTTCTAATGAGTTCTTGGTAGAAGCTATCATTAGAATCTATATTTTGAACCATTTGCATTGATTCTCGTTATTAAGTTTACTTATTCAAGGTTTAATTCGTAACTATTCAGGCCGTCATTCAGGAAGAATCTTTTTTGAATCAACGTGCGAACGGACCTTGTTTGCTTAGTGCTAAAATTTACAAAGATTCCTACGGAATGACAGGGCAGCCTGAATAGTTACTTTAATTCTTAAATATCTCATACAACTTCAAAATGGCTGGCACATACTTGCGAGTCTCCTCAAATAGAACTTCATCATCCCGTCCACTGGCAAGCCACTTGGCAGCACGCCTTTCACCGCCATTATAAGCAGCCAGCCCACCATCCAAATGGTACATGCCAATTAACATGGAAAGATAGCGGCAACCGAGTTTAATGTTATAAACGGGGTTCTCAAGTATGTCCTCCTCATTTGTCCATTCTATACCTTCGTGCTTAGAAAGAAGGATGCCTGTCGACGGCATAATTTGCATTAATCCTATGGCCCCTACGTGCGATTTAATATCAGGCTGCCAAGTCAAGGCGCTTTCATGAGTGATGGTAGCACAGATGAGATCCACATCCAGATTATCGTATTTGATGCTCATGTCATAAATTGCATTAGCGATGTCATATATTTGGCTTGGCTTTAGTTTTGGATTATACTTAGTGATAATCTCAGTGATTTTCGACATTGAGTGTTGCCGAACTTGATGAGTTTTGTTCACGCCTTTTAGTTCTTCTAAGGTGTATTTTAATTGAGTAATCTCCAGTTTGGTCTGTTCTAAATCAATTACATTATGCGTAAAGCTTACCATGGAAACGAACATGAGGACTGCTAAAAGTACAAAAAATCCATCTTTCAATAACAAGATACCACCAAACCTCCTTTCAGTTGTAAATCATTATGAAATTAATTTATCATTTGGTTTTCCTTTCTTTTACTAAGTTCCGCACCTTGCAGAGCATTACGAAGGATCGAAAGAAGCATGTCTACATTCAAAGGTTTTGTTAGCCAACTGATTATACCTGCGTCTTGCGCCTCCTGGTAGAGGTTTAGGGTGCTATATGCTGTCATAACCACAGTTACCAATTCAGGATACGATCCCTTGAGTTTTTTGTGTAGTTCAATTCCAGAAATATCAGGAAGGCGTAAATCAGTCAGAAGCAAATCAATGCTGGGGTCCATTTTCTCCAAAGCACCAGCTCCGTCTTCGGCTGAGTTCACTTGATAACCTTCTTCTATTAGGATTTCTGATAACCCTAAGCGCGTATTGAGCTCGTCCTCTACAATAAGAATTTTTGACAACCTTAGACTCCTTTCATTACTTCAGCATGTTCTGTCCGTTCCGATGCTGATTTAATTTTCCCATTCTCTCCTATGATTTCACATGCCAAATCCATGTAACTCGTAGCACCTCTGCAAGTTTTGTCAAACATAATTACCGGCTTACCATGGAAAGGCACTTCTGCTAATCTGATATTTCTCGGAATGATTGTATTAAATACTAAGCCTTGAAGCGTGTAGCGAACTTTTTCTATGACAATTTTGGTGAGATTGTTTCTGAGATCGACCATAGTTAATAAGAAACCACGATATTTTAGGTTTGGATTCTTTTCATTTTTGATTCGTCTGGTTTCTTTAAGAAATCTCCCCAAAGCTTTTAAAGCATAATATTCACACTGGATGGGTATAATAAGTGAATCTGAGGCAATCAAGGCGTTGTAGGTCAATTTGCCGAGAGATGGCGGACAATCAATAATAATGAAATCATATTGATGTCTCAATGACTTTATCGCATGTTTTAGTTTGGCATCGCCGGCAGCATCTATGAGCTGTCTTTCTGTCCCATTGTTTGACCAGATATTTGTCGGGATGAAATCGAAATTTTCTAGACCTGTGGGGTGAATAGTTTCACTGGGGGGAATATCTTGTGTAAATAAATCTAAGATTCCCGCTTTAATATCATATCTACCATATCCAAAACTGGTGGCAACACTACCCTGTGGGTCTATATCAATTAGTAAAACCCTATTTCCTAAAGATGCCAAACATGCACTTAAGTTAACGGCAGTAGTTGTTTTACCTACGCCGCCTTTTTGGCTGGCTATGGCTATGACTTCTCCCATGGACTATTCCTTTTAATTTAAATCGATTGATGCAAAAGTGTTCTCCAATCTCTCAGAATGGTTCTTTTAATTGCCAAAACATTTGGAAGAATCTTAAAGTTACCTTCGCTCCAGTTCAGTATACTTAGCAACGCTCTCTCACCTATTAGATTGCCGCATTCAGCATGGACAACATCTCCATTCTTAAAGTATATGATTCCTTGCTGCTCCTTATCTTTTGAAACAAAAAGAGAAGAAGTTCTTTTACTGGCGCAGTTGAATTCAACCAATTCTCGAATACCTGCATTGTGAAGGTAGCCCTTAAACCCGTTGTTATTGATTTCTAAAGCTTCAAGAATAAGTTGTTTCAAATATCCCATTTCGAAAGGTTTTTCAATATAGAAAAAACTCCCTCGTTTTTCAGCTAGCTCTTTTATTTCTTGTGAGCCATAAGCCGTCATGATAATTATCTTTGTGTGTGGATACTGTTTTCGGATATCTAATAGCAACTCCAGACCATTCCGCCCCGGCATTCGAATATCAGAAACGACCAAATCAAATTTGAATTTTTTCAGAATTTCTAGGGCTTGATCTCCTGTGTGTACACAATGAACCTCAAAGGCATCATTAGTTTTGTCTAAACACTTTGAAATGCCCCAGGTAATATCCTCTTCGTCGTCCACAATAAGTATCTTCTTACGTAATGCCATCGTAGGATTCCTTAGATCGAATACTGAATTATTCCAGAATCAGCAATTCCTATGCCACATGACTGTTATCTGTCTGACGACCTATGACTACTTAAGTCCTACACGTTCTCAATTGTTTTCGTCATAAAAAATCAAAAACTTAACCCGTTATGGGATTATTACAATAAATTTGTCAGGGGCGCATAGAAAGAGGTATGATTTTATTGGACATAATAAAGTGGAGTGAAAAGGTGGGGGGTGGTTAGATTTTGACCAGTTATGATTACGCTATGCCGTAATTTTTCATCTTTTCCCTCAGTGTTGAACGAGAAATATTAAGAACCCTAGCAGTTTTAGATTTGTTGCCATTATATTTTTTTAACATATTGCTAATATGGTATTTTTCCATTTCCTCCAATGAGAAGCCTTCCCCTGTAAATGAACTAAATTCTGTGGAAGCTGAAATTCTTGAAACACCATGTTGGAGTTCCAGAGGCAAATGCTCCGATAGCAGCATATCCCCATTACATAGAATCACAGCTCTTTCTATTACATTTTTTAGCTCTCGTACATTTCCCGGCCAGCTATATTTGATCATACGTTCCTTAGCGTCAGGAGCAATGCCTTTGACATTCTTGCTAAATTCCTTATTATTTGATTCAATAAAGAGCATGGCTAGTGGTAAGATATCTTCGGTTCGGTCGCGCAATGGTGGAATATTTAAGACCATGACTTTAAGGCGATAATATAAATCTTCTCGAAAGGTTTGCTGTTCTACACAGTCTTCTAAATTTTTGTTGGTAGCGGCAATAATTCGAACATCGATTTGGATATCAGAGGTGCCGCCAATCCGTCGAAAGGACTGGGTTTCTAAGACCCGCAGAAATTTAGGCTGGATGGACATCTGCATACTAGAAATTTCATCTAAGAAAATCGTGCCGTTGTTGGCAAGTTCAAAGATACCCTTTTTCATGTTCTTGGCATCTGTGAACGCCCCCTTTTCATGACCAAAAAGCTCGCTCTCCAAAAGGTTTTCTGGAATGGCACTGCAGTTGATCTTTATCAGCGGCTTATCTGCTCTGGCACTCCAATTATGAATAGCATTCCCCACCAGCTCTTTGCCGGTTCCGCTCTCACCTTGAATTAAGACAGAGGTTTTGGGTGTTCCTGCCACAATCTTAATAAGCTTTTTTAATTCCCGCATAGGTTTTGAATTTCCAAAAAGTTCATTATCTGGAAATTGATCCTTCTGTTGATTCTTTAAACGAGAAACCTCTCTTTTGAGCTGCTGAGCTTCAAGCGCCTTCGCCACTACCATTTTTAACTCATCTAATTCAAAAGGCTTCATTAGGTAATCGTAGGCGCCTCTTTTCATTGCATCTACGGCGGGTTGCGCATCAGTCAAGGCTGTAATCATAATGACCAATATTTCAGGGTCAGAGTCTTTGATCTCTTCCAATAACTTTATTCCATTAATGTCTGGGAGTTTAATGTCTAACAATACCAGATCAATGATGTCTTTATGTAACATACTCAGGGCGTGCTCCCCTGAAAAAGCAGTGCGAACCTTATTTCCATCTTTTCTTAAAACATCTGCTAAGGTCTGGCATAAGTCTTCATTATCTTCAACAATCAACACGTTCGCTTTTGACATGTCTCACTCCTCTGTAGGCAGCAACAATCTAAAAGTTGTTGTCTTATTTAATTCACTTTCTACTTGAATATCGCCTTCGTGTTCGGCAATAATCTTATAAACAATTGACAGTCCTAATCCCGCGCCTTGCGGCTTAGTTGTGAAAAAAGGGTTAAATATCGATGCCAAATCTTCAGGCTTTATGCCTTGGCCCGTATCCATGATATTCACCTCAGCATAAAGCGCACTTTTGTTTTGGACAGGAAAAGGGCGTCCGCGACGGTCAAGTCTTTTAATGGTTGTGATTTTAGGATACGCCTCAAGACTTAATTCACCGCCTTCAGGCATGGCGTCTAAGGCATTTAGAAATAGATTTACAAAAACCTGCTGTATTTGATAAGAATCAACATATAATAAAGGAAGGTCCGCGTGATAGGTTTCACGAAAAGTTACTGATTGCCCGCGGATACGATTGTCAAGGAGCGCTACAACTTCTTGCATAATTTCTTGAAGCCGATGATATTTCCGTTGAGGTTGTCGCGGCTTAGCATAGGAGAAAAATGTTTTTAACAAATCATCCATCCGGTTCACTTGTCGGACAATTCTCGATATGTATTCTCGTCGGGGATCATCGAGCTCAATTTCTTCCTCCAAAGTTTGCGCGATAGTCTTGATTCCTGCAAGCGGATTTCGTATCTCATGTGCTATACCCGAAGCCAAAACACCCATGGAAGCCAAGCGATCCATCCTTTGAACCTCAGCTTGCATTTGCTTGATTTGCGTAATGTCTCGAAATGAAATTATCGTACCTACACGGCGGTTTTGATTATCGATTCGCGGAGTCACTGTAAATCCTACATAGACCTGCGTGCCATTGTGCGCCGTGAGCTGCATTTCGCGATTCAAAAGAGATTGTTCGGGATTCTCAATAATGGGCAATAATCGTTTGCATTCTTCTGGAAGAAAAACTTCGTCTAAAGATTTTCCGATCACCTCCTTTGCTGCATATCCTAACACTTCTTCAGCACTGTTGTTGAAAGAGGTAATTTTGCGGTTTAGATCTACCGTGATTAAACCTGAGCCAATACTCTGAATAATACTTTCATTGAAGTTCTTTAATTCAAGAATCTCTTGTTCGAGTTGTTTTCTCTTTGTGATGTTGCGAGCTATTCCAACACAGCCAACGATTTGGCCTCTTTCGAAAATTGGATTTATATTTGTGGAAAGATAAATACCTTTGCCATTATTGTTGCAAATTCTAACTTCAAAAATTCTCGAGCGACCTTGGATAGTTTTTTGAATATTTGTTTTGGCATGTTCTCGATCTCCCGGCACAATCAAATCGTAAAAATTCTTACCTATCCAATCATTTCGGTCTAGACCAGCTATTGAAGATAAACGTCGATTAATGAAAACGAAATTGGCTTGAGGATCCAAAGTAAATATCAAGTCACTGGCATTTTCGATTAAGTCTTGGTATTTGTATTCTGTCCGTTTAACCTGCTGTTGAAGTTCTTTGTTTTTCATCTTCATCTGGTGGAGAATGAAGACATTATCAATTACATTCAGTAGTTCCCGATTGCCAAATGGTTTTAATAGAAATGCACTCAACCCCATCTCAAAGAGCTTCTTGCGCTCCACTTCCTCTTCGGATTTAGCTGTGAGCATAATAACTGGAATTTCTCGCACCATTTTGTATTTTGGATTTTGCATCATTTCGTTGAAGAACTCATAGCCGTTCATATGAGGCATCATGTAATCCAAAATGATCAAATCAGGCCGCTCTCTGAGCAGCACTTTTAAGCCTTTCTCTCCCGATGTGGCCGTCATGTAGTTGTAACCAGCTCTACGAATGATTATGCCACCAATTTCCAGCATATCGGGGTCGTCGTCAACCAGCAAGATAGTCTTGTTATTCTCCATACGATTTTGAACTTGTTTTTGTATACCCATAAGATAAGCTGTTCAGCCAGAGCCTAACCGGTTAGCTCTTAGACAGCCATTTCTTTTGTCTGCCCTTGGACCGTTTCGTTGGTCTTTGGAAGCATAAAGGTAAATGTTGAACCGCGGCCTAATTTACTGCTAACTTTAATCTTGCCACCGTGAATCTCCACAATTTCTTTTACCAGAGAAAGACCCAACCCGGAGCCAGCGATTTCTCTGACAATGTCATTGTCCGTAACTCGATAAAACTTATCGAAAACATGGGGCAGAGAATTTTCAGAAATGCCATAGCCAGTGTCTTCAACTTCAACGACCAACTCGTTCTCATTTTCGGACATGCGGACAGTTACTCGCGCTGCTTTTGGACTGTACTTGATAGCATTCGTATATAAGTTCAAGACCACTTGTTCCATCATATCGCGATCCACAGGAATACTCGAGACCCTAGCCGGAGCTTCTAGGATAACTTTGATTTGTTTCTCATCTGCTAACTGAGAGTTGAAATCTATGACTTTTTGTACAAGCATCTTCATATCAACCGGGGATCTTCGGAGTTGACTCTTGCCTGCTTCGATCTTGGAAATATCTAGGAATTTATTAATAAGCTCGCTTAAACGATTTGATTCTTTGAGTATGATGGAAGCATATTCTTCTAATTGACCACGTGCCGTTGTTTTGTCCAAAAGTAGTTCACTGAATCCAGAAATACAGGTAAGAGGCGAGCGAAGCTCATGGGCCACCATAGACACCAGCTCCGTCTTCATGCGATCAATTTCTTTTTCCCGCGTAATATCTCTCAGAATAGTCACAATACCAATAAGTTCTTTATTTTCATTTAATATCCTAGCAGCACGAGCTTGAAGAACAAAGGGCTTCCATCCATCCAAGGGTTTCAGAGTAATTTCAACTGTTTCATATTTTTCCCTACCGTTCATGCCCACACCTCGGATGAATTTGTTTAATTGTCGATTCTTGATCAAATTTTGTATGGGCTGTTCTGCAATATTCTTATCTGTTAAGTCAAACCACTGCTCGGCAACTGAGTTTATCAATAAAATATTATGATTCGGGTCCGTGACTATGACACCGTCAGCAATATTCTTCAGAATGGTCTCTGTTTTATTTTTTTCATTAATGATTTTGTTTAGATTCATATCATTTAGTCTTCGAAGTTCCGTGGTCATATAGTTGAAGATTTTTGCTAAGCGACCAATTTCATCGTCCGACGCTACTGCTACTTTTTGAGAAAAATTACCGCGCGCGATCTCCGTCGCACTTTTTATGAAGTGAGTGATTGGACGACTGAGTCTCTTACTAAAATAATAGGCTCCTAAACCGGCTAATACGAAGGCGAATACTAATAATCCGTAGAATACCACCGGCAGATTACTGGCACTTCCCTTTATGAAGCCGTTGCCCATAGAAAAGAAATAGAGCCACGATACGCCAAGAGGTAAAACAGCAACCAGCAAGGTGAGAATGAACAGCGTATTGAAAATTGAATTGCTTTTTAATAATCGCAATTTCATGAACTCCCCTTTATGAATCTACGAAAATCACATTTCTTCCTGCTTGTTTGGCAAGATACAATCGCTTATCAGCTACCTTGATCAAAGAATCAAATTCTTTGCCATCCTCTGGGAAAGTTGCCACCCCCACACTTATGGTGAGTTTACCATTTGGCTGATTTTCTTCATAAGCAAAAGAATACTCTTCAACTAGTTTTCGTATTTTTTCAGCAACAATTTTGGCTGATGCTTTATTGGTTTCAATGAGCACCAAAGCAAATTCTTCGCCCCCATATCTTGCCGCTAAATCAATGTTTCTAATGTTTTCTTTAAGCAAATGGGCAATGTCCTTTAAGATCATATCGCCCGCTGGATGTCCATGATGATCGTTGTAGTGTTTAAAATAATCAATATCTATCATAGCAACCGAAACTTTAATATTATGGCGTTGAGCTCGATTCAATTCCTGCTGCAAATGTTCTTTGAAATAACGATAGTTGTAGAGTTCAGTCAAACCATCGGTAATGGCCAATTGACGTAGCTTCTCGTGAGCCTTTTGTAACTCGTTTACCTTTTCTTTGAGTTCCTCATTTAACAGTTTTATTCGTAAAAGGGACTTCACTCTGGTCAGAAGCTCTAATTTGTTGAAGGGCTTACTGATAAAATCATCTGCGCCGGAATCTAGTCCTTTAAGTTTATATTCCAGTTCATTCAGTGCTGTGACCATTATTACCGGGATGAAATGTGTGTCCTCGTTCGATTTGATTATCTTACAGACTTCAAAACCATTAAGTTTCGGCATCATGACATCCAGAAGCACTAAATCAGGATAGTCTTCTTGAACACTCTGAATTGCTTCGGCGCCGTCTTTGGCCGAGATGACACGGTAGCCTTCTGAAGCAAGATAGGTAGTCAGCAGTTGAATGTTCACCGGAACGTCATCAACAACCAGAATGGTTCTGGATTTGGAGTTACGTGCCATGTTGTCGTGCCAAGAATTAGTTATACTTAATATTTAGTTCACGTACAGCTTTAACCTCGTCCAACCGTGACACGGGTGTCGAATAAGGGGCACCTTTTACCTTTTCAGGATTTTCTTCAGCTTCTTTAGTGATCTCAATCATTGCTGCAGCAAATTCGTCCAAGGTCTCTTTGGTCTCTGCTTCGGTGGGTTCAATCATAATCGCTTCACGTACAATTAAGGGAAAGTATATTGTGGGAGCATGAAATCCATAATCCAACAGCCTTTTTGCTAAATCGGTTGTTTTGACCGAATGCTTACGCAGTTTATCCCCAGATAGAACAAACTCATGCATTGCTGGGCCTGCATAAGGCAAAGTAAAATGATCTTTGAGCTCGGTCATCAAATAGTTGGCATTTATGACGGCGTTTTCGCTTATTCGTCTTAATCCTTGCGCGCCATGCATTCTAATGTAGGCATAAGCTCTAACGAATATACCGAAATTGCCATAAAAGGAACTGACCTGACCAATGGATTTGGGCTGGTCATAATCCAAAGAATATTGTTCGCCATCGTGTTTAATTCTTGGTACCGGCAAAAAGTCAACCAAGGGTGCGCTGACTGCTACCGGGCCGGCTCCGGGTCCGCCACCTCCATGGGGTGTGGAAAACGTTTTGTGTAAATTAATATGGACTACATCAAATCCCATATCTCCTGGTCTTACAATATGAAGAAGAGCGTTTAAATTGGCTCCATCCATATACATCAAAGCTCCCTCCTCATGTACCATTTGCGAAATTTCCTGTATTTGAGTTTCAAAAAGTCCCAGGGTGTTTGGATTCGTCACCATGAATCCTGCCGTTTCTTCGTTTAAATTCTCTTTGAGGTTTTCTAAATCAACGCGACCCTTGGAGTTTGATTTAGTCTGCACTGATTTATATCCGGCAATAGTAACACTCGCAGGATTGGTACCATGAGCAGAATCGGGGATTAAGATATACTTTCTCTTTTGGCCTTTTTCGTTGTGATAGGCGCGTATCATCATCAAACCTGCTAACTCACCATGTGCCCCGGCGGCTGGTTGTAAACTCACTTCTTGCATCCCACTGATTTCTTTCAAATAACCACTCAATTCGTACATTAATTGCAGCGCCCCCTGAGTGGACGATTTGGGCTGTAACGGATGAACGTTTGCAAAACCTTCAAATCGAGCTATGTCCTCATTAACAAGTGGATTATATTTCATCGTACATGAACCTAGAGGATAAAACCCTTTGTTGATATGGTGATTCATAGTTGAAACTCGAACAAAGTGCCGAATCGTCTCCAATTCTCCCAATTCAGGAAGCTTGGCAGCTTCTTTTCTCAAATAATTTTTAGGAATTAATTCGTTTGGCTCTTTTTGCGGCACATCCAATTTTGGAAGATTGTAAGCTTTTCTTCTCGGTGAGCTGAGTTCAAAAAGCAGTTTTTCAGGCATTCAATACTCCCGAATTAAGGATGTTGGCTCATCTTTCAGCCCCAAAAGATAAAAGTGGTCAAAAATCGTTCACTTAGAAAATAAAAGTACAATTAAATTTATTCATTGTCAAGGAATATTTGTTAAATTGCCGTTAAAGTATGTTAACATTTTATTTAAAGAGCAAGTCATAGGTAAATTTCTGTCCTATTAAGGCCTATCAAATGTATCGATACCTCAAAGTGAAATGATTGTCTTGCAAGAGATGTTTAGATTTTACATGAATCCATGTTTTAAAATCAGCCAATACTGAATCAGTAACGGGCTGTTACCGCTGGCAAGAAGAGTGTGAAAGGTGCAGCCCGATCACATATACTGGCCGTAAGTTAAAACTCAATTCCAAAAGTAGTGCGATATTCACGACCAGAGTTTGGATAGCCTTCTATTATCTGAATCTTTTTGTCAAAAACGTTTCGCACGTCAATCTGAATCTTTAAGGCTCCACCCACTAAAGGCTGTTTCCAAGAGGCACCGAGGTCACTTATTGTGTAAGCTTCCAAGGAACGGGTGTTATCGGTGGTTGTAAATCTTTTGGCAACCATGCGATACGCTCCATTTAATTGAAACTGTTTGAATCGCAAATTCAGAGTCAAATCTACTTTATGTTTGGGTCGATAAATGAGCTGATGGTTGCGTGTTGTTTCGTTATCACTATTATCAACTGCGTCAAGGTAGTTGTAATTAGCTTCAAATTTGATAAGGTCGCTTAAAGCTTGAAAAGAGAGCCTTGTCTCAACCCCGGTAATATTAGCCTCTTGTACATTCTTCGGACTCCAAACCGCATCCTCACCCGGTCCCCAAATAATGAGGTTATCCAACGTTGTTTTGAAATAGTTGAGTTCTAAGCCCCAATAACCGGCTTTTTTGAAATTCAGCCCGAATCCTACATCAAAACCTATTCCTTTTTCTGGAACAAGGTGGGGGTTACCCGCAGTAAAGGAGCCAGCCGGCCAATACAGATCATTAAAAGATGGCACACGATACGAACGACCCCAACTGCTCCGCAAAACCATTTGAAAGTTAGTTATATATCTAAGGAGAAAACCCATCTTAGGACTGATTTGCGCTTCTACATCCGTGTACTTATCTAACCTGAGTGCGGGTACGACACTAATCTGAGCATTGGACCAGATATTCTGCAAAGGGAGCTGTATCTGATCTTGCAAGAACACACTGTGAATCGTGCGCTTGTGCGAAGCCACATCGGAGCTATTAATTTTATCTTGTCGAAATTCATAACCGCCAGTGATCTGGTTCAAATTAGATACGCGCCAGTTTGCCTGGAAACTTAATCCATAAACATCATTTTTGTGTTCACTCTGAATAGGAAAAAAGGCAGAAGGATCATCGAATTTTTGTTTGAACTTGTAAAAAAATGTCTGAGCCTGAAAATTCAATTTGGAGTCAAAGTACTGCTCAAAACGCAGATTATATTTCCGAGTCTTATCCTTTTGAATCGCCGTCTCCGAAAGAAAACTTAACGGACCTGGCACGCCTCGTTCAGCATCATGAATTTGAACATAACCACTCAATGAGGCGGAAGGGTTTAGCGAGTAACTCAGTTTCAAGAACGTGTCGTTCCACTGCAAGTTGTTGTTGGTGCGGTTTACTGTTTGTCCCGAAGAATCTTGAAATTGGAAATCACCATCGCTTTCAGTATAATTGTGAGATATGAAATAATTAAACGCTCCCAATTTCTGACCAAAATCTGCTTCAAACACTTTTGTCCCAAAAGAAGCCAAGGTAGAAGTTAATCGACCGGTGACAGCTTTTTTGCCAGAGGAGGAACGAGTGATTAAATTGATGACCCCACCAACCGCATCGGTGCCATAAAGAGCAGAGTGTCCACCGCGGATAATCTCGATGCGTTCGATGGCGTGCAGCGGAATATCCCCTAAATCTGGTGCAATTCCCTGCGCAAGGTTTAGGCGCTGTCCGTCGAGTAATACCAACACCTGATTTTCACTAGCACCGCGTATGGACGCCGTTTTTAGAGCACCAATGTGACCGTAGTTTTTGACAAACAAACCGGTTGCATATTCCAGAACTTCGCCGACATTTTGTGAGCTGGCGCGCTCAATTTCTGGTCGAGTAATAATTTCAGTAGCCACCGCTACTTCAGACCTAAGGGCTTTTTCTCGAGTAGCCGTGACAAGCACTTCACCAAATCTTACTGCTTCAGCTTGGAGGGGAAAATTTACATGTATAGTTTGGCCAACTTCAATTTGGAGCTCATGTTCATAAGCCTGGTATCCGATCCGACTTACTCGAATGTAATACTTACCCGCAGGAATATTTCTTAAGGCAAAATATCCATGGTTATCCGCAGCTACTCCCATGCTTGTTCCGATAATAACCACGTTGGCATTTGGAAGCGGTTCGCCCGAATAAAGATCGAAAACGTAACCCCTAAGCTGACCTGTTTGTGCCGCGCCTTGAGATGACGGCAAAACTGCAAACATCAGGGTTACGATAATAAAAGTTTGTTTAAGCATAACAACCTCCCTTATTTAGTTGTGAAAAACTCACCTGTTCATGTTTGAACAGAGTCCATTTAAAATAAGGGTAGGCTGGCATTCCTCCACATAGCGTAAACGTCCTCGTTTGCTGATTCTCTCAATCGAGACGATTGAGGTACAATTTTGGCGAAGAAGCTTCATGGATGTCCCCACAAAAAAAATCCCCAACCTCCGAGGTACGGAAGTTGGGGAAGCTTAATTTCTGGATTCATGCTCAGCCCTTCCCTCGAAGGATTCACGGGCAGGTCTCCTGGCTTGCAGCTTCCAACCTATTTGCCGCGCCTTCCCATCCTGCTTTATCCTTATTGGAAGGACCTGCAGGACAGTGGCTTGGTGCGGCTTTCGTAGCTGCTTACAGTTGCGGGGCAGCGCCGGCCTTGCACCGGCTTCCTCCTCCCAACCCCAACATCTGTCGGAATTGGGATTACCCGTGTCTGTTAAAATCTTGTGATGTTAATATAAATTAAAATATATGGAATGTCAAGAAAAAGTTGATCATAAAAGCAATCCCCTCAGTTATTAGTAGGTAATACAAAGAGCCCAACACATTCTGTGACCAGTAGTGTCCGGTTAAACAGTCTACACAGTCTCTGACTGTGTATTAAAATCATAGCGTTATGTATGGTTAGAAAGACACAGTTGCAAACTGTGTCAGAGCTGTACTAATTCACGGAAAATGGATGATTACAAAACTTAACCGGACAATACCGTTCTGTGACCGTGTTTGAAAATAAATGACAGAAACACTCACCTTTTCCAGGTGGCTTTTCATCATCCCTGGGGGATTCCTGGCTCCCGGTGCATTAAAGTGGGAAGATGCCTACGGCATGACACAAGAGGAGGGAAGACGTCATTCACCAGGAATCTTCCCCAGTTGAAGCACCAAATCCGAGAAGAACATTCAGCCTAGTAACACGGGAACAAGTATTGTGAGTCACCTTCCCATGATTGGGGTTTTAGTCATAAAATCAGATGCGGAAGGGCTTGCGAGCAAAATAATCAGTGTTGCTCTTCCCTTAGGTTTGATAATTTCGTATTTATTCTAACAGATCCTTCAAATGACACGAAAATCCAGCAAGTACCTCTGCGCCAGTTAGCTCATCA
>JBHIAW010000016.1:0-27103 GCA_046758765.1 bacterium | reverse complement strand
CGACCTTGCCGCCTTAGTGGCCGGCAGCGCAAACCAGGACGTGTTGCATTACAAGCCTAACGACCTTGAGCGTTTGTTCCGTGAAAGAGCACCGAATCAGAGTCTCTTCACCTTACCTCATAATGCGATCTCGGTAAATCGCTTCCTGTGCGAAACTGGTCACGGGCGCGCCAAGGTGAACGCACCTGAGCTGACTGCTGCAGATAAGGAAACGCGCCCAAGTCCGCGTTCATACCAGCTCCTTCCAAGGGCGTCATTGGGTCTCCCGCGGCAATAGCAGGTGAGGTAGCCTTAAGTGTATAATCACCGGCCTCCGGGTCGGTAAATTGCGGGTCCAATGACATGAGTTGCTCTGCCTGGTGCGGGCCGCTAATGGTGCCGATGTCTGAATAACGAAGCTTGACGGTCGATAAGGTGTCAACCCTCAATTCCACATCCGCTAAAGCATGATCATAAATAATCGAATTGGTCACCAGAACCGTAAAGGCGTTTTTCAAAGTCAGTCCGCAGTTGCCGTTGCGGGTAATGGTGTTATGGTCCAATGTCTTCTCGCCAAAACTTTCTTCGATGAATACGCCACCATCAGGCGCGCTGTTCTCCGCGACCAGGTTGTAGCTGAAATCGAGATTTAAGTGTAGAGTTACAAAGACCGCACCGCCGCTCAATCCTTGAGAAGTCGTCACATTATGTCGAATGTCATTTTTTCGCACGGTTATGGAATCTTTGATGGTACTGCCACCAATAATTGCGATGGCTGGGGCTACAGCGGCACGATTGTTCATGATTTGACAATCCTCGATCGTGACATCTTGGGCACACAAGAGTCCGCCTCCCAAGTCTGCTTGATTATTGACTACCTTCAAATTGCGAAATACACTACTGCCCAGCGCGTAAATACCCCCACCCTTGCCAGCCTGTCCACCGGTTATCGTAAATCCATCTAGTAGATCGTTACTGTTGAGCAAAGTGGTTACCACCGTTCCCTGCTGCTGCCCATCTATGATCGTTTCATGGGCTTGCGGGTCTCTGGCACCACCACCAGATGGAAATCCACCCAGCAGTGTTACATTCGCCGGCAAGGTGAGGCATTCGGGATAATTCCCTTCCGCAATGTGCACGGTATCGCCGTCGGCAACGAGGCCCAGGGCGGCTCCTATGGTAGCCTTAGCCGAGGACCAACTTGTTCCCGTGTTACTGTCATTTCCGTTGATGGCGTCTACATAATAAACCGTCTGTGAACCGGTAGTAGTTATGTAAAGGACGGCCATCATCCATAAGAACGTTATTGCCAAATTAAATTTCATCTTTATTACCCCCTTCTTTAAGGTTTCAATACATAAAAGCATGTCGTTATTATCCTTCTTCTCGGTCCATGTTCACATCTCCTGTGAGGATTTGGGGGCGAAGCAAAATCACTAATTCCGACTTGGTCTTGGTAGTTTTTTTACTACGAAAAGGCAAGCCGAGCAGCGGTATGCTCCCTAACAACGGTACACGTTTCTCGTCCTTGATTTCCTGATCTTTGATGAGTCCGCCAATAATAATAGTTACGCCATCCTTCACAATGACGGTGGTTTCGGACTCCGATTTTTCGATGATCGGGATATTATCATTAAAGCTGGTTACTTCACTGACTTCGGGTCTGATCTTCATGGTAATAAAGCCGTCATCGTTAATGATGGGAGTGACTTTAAGTTTGACCCCGACCTCAACCGTAATGACTCTCTCGAAAGTCCTCAGGGTTCCCCCCTGGTCTTCGCGGGTGTCAATGGTTTTATACGGCACCGTGCTTCCTACCAAGATATACGCTTCCTGTCCGTCTATACAGGTAATGCGAGGGTTTGAAAGCAAATCTGTCTTACCCACGGTCTGCAAGGCTTCTATAAGCCCGGTGAGTGAACTGGAACCAGCCGTAATTCCAGTACCCCGGACCCGTCCTCCGTTATCTTTATCTCCCAGAAGTCGAAATGACGAGCTAAAGTCTATGACCCCGCCAAAACGGTTGGTCAGCGCCTGCCAATCTACGCCCATCTTAAATTCGTCCTTCAGGGTAATCTGGATGATCTTCGCTTCAATAAGTACTTGCTGCGTTCTTTGATCCAGAGTTTCAATGAGCTGCCGCAGGTAAGGCAGGTTATCGGGCAAATCCTGCACGAATACTTTGTTGGTGGTCTTGTCCGCCACGGCAGAACCAATTCCAGGGGTTAACTCACTTTGCAGTCGGTTCACAACGGCCTCAGCATCTGCATATTGCAGTGAAAAAATTTCCATAACAGCCGCACTCGGTACGTCCGTTTTCTCAATGAACTTTTTTATCCGTTCTATCCGTTCAGGGTCATCGATCACAATAAGTTGGTTGGTTCCGGGGTCAATTTTTACCCTCCCCCCGGACGAAACCATACTCCTGACAATTTCTTCCACATTCTGCACCGCCACATGAGTAAGGCTGAACGTATGGGTCATCAAGGGGACGTCCACTTGTTTGATGACCGCCTCCATATCGCGCAGAACAGCAGGGAGGTCTACCAGAATGAGACTGTTGCTGCGCTGGTCAGCGATGACATTTCCACCTTTTGACTTTAATTGGAAAATTGATTTCACCACCTGTTCCGTGCTGGCGTAGTGGAGCTTAATTACACGGGTCCGCATCCGGTCTTTGAAGGCTTTGCCAAAGCGTTTCTTGTACTCCTCTTCTTGAACTACTCTGATAATTCCGTGCTCTCGGTAATAGGCTAATCCTTGCATTTCAACCACCAGGCCCAGGGCATCCATGACATTCAGGCTGTCTACAAATATCGTAACGGTGCCCTGCACCGCTTTACTAGCTACGATATTGATACCCCCGGCCATGGCCAGGGTTTTGAACACGTCGTGAATATTTACATTTCGGAATTGAAGGCTGACTTTTTTCTCTTTGCCCAGGCTCGGATGAGCTTGCCTGGTCTCGCCTGTAATGAGCAAAAAGCATAACATGAATAGGAATATTTTGTAACGTTGCATACACTTGGTTCTTGAATTCATCACACTGATTTCCTCAGTTTACGACATCATGACTTCTACATTCTTAAGTTAATTAGGTCTCCATCTCGCTGTAGTAGAATGTGGTCTGAAAAAATCTCCTGCACCAGATATCCGTCGAGGTCCTGCCCTTTTGAAAGAAACATTGAAGTATTAGTGCTATTTTCGCGCACGATGGCTCGCGGCACCTCTCCCATGAGTACACCGAGCAAAGTATAGCGCTGAGCCAGCCCCGGCACCTCAGCCGCGCTCAATGGGCTAGCCGGTTCGGCTGGAGTCTCACGTGCCTTCATGCGAAAGAAACGCCGGCGCGCAGCCACTTTCGCATAAGACTTATTGGCAACAACCGTCGAAGGTTTCGATGCCTGCTCTAAAGAAGGGGCGGCTGGCTCGGGCATCCGTACCCTACTGGCCACCGCTGTGCTGTCATACCAAAGAAATAGTGGAGCTGCAGCCGTCAGCAGCACGACCAGAACCAAAAGCAGATGGTTAATGACCGTGATCGGGTTCTCACGCCACATTTTTCGTACGCTCCACCTTGGCCTCCTGATCCGGGGATGCCGTAGCCATCGCCAAACATGCTTCCAAAATGGCTCTTTCTTAGAACCAATCGATGGAGGCAAGAGCGCGTGATGCTGTCCATTGCGTCGCTCCATGATTTCCTTCGTTCGATTAAAGACCAAATTTAGTAACCGGTTTGTCATATTCAAATCATCTCACTCTTTATTGGGCCAGGTAGATCTCAAGCCACCAACATTCGCACGACAATGAGCTGACATTGCAGGCGTTCTTTGCCACTTCCCTCAGGAGTTAAATAGAAATGTCGGATTCGAGTAAGAGCATCTTTTGCTTCAATGCGCTCGAAGAAGACCAGCAAGTCTGGCAGTTTTCCCAAACACTCAATTTGAACCTGCAGCATGGCTGCCACCTGACCTTTCGTTTTTGAGTAGCTCTTATCCAATGAAGCTCGAAGCGGTTGAAACCGACGAATCACCACACGTGGACCCGCCGCTGCTTCAATCTCTTGAAGAAATTCTGCAATTCGGGCACTATTAGATAAGCTCTGTTTATTTCCTTGCGCTTCCGCTTGTATTCGTTCTGCCCGGTGCACAAATCTTAACGTATTAATGTACTGGGCCTGCCTCTTGGTAATCTCAAGTTCAGTCTGTTGCCAATCGCTTATTAAGGGAGCAATGACCAATTTCGTCAACAGATAGACCGAAGCACCAGCCAGTGCCAGGGCCGTCAAAATTCTTTCTCGCTGGGTTAGCTCTCTTTTCATAATTGTCCTAATTCTCGTTTAGCTGTAAGTTGATTTTCATTTCAAATTCGATTTCTTCTCTTTTCCCCGGCCTTTGGCGTCGGTCTGCCGATGTGATTACAGCCTCTCCAAAGGCAGGCTGCTGAACTAGCATTTGAGGCAAATTGAAAACACTTGCCAGGTCTCTGGCGACGCCTCGCAGGAGTAATCTTTCTCCGCGTGAGAAGGTCAGGGAGCTGATTTCAACACCTGACGGCAGTTTTTCAAGCAGTTGCGCAATCAGCGCACACGTCAGCTCGGTGGAGCCCAGTTGATTCTCGAGACTCTGCTGAAGTTTTTGCCATTTGTTAACGATCTCAACCTGTGGTCGTAGGGCTACAATTTTCTCTTCTAGATTTGTCACGGCTAAATGCCGCCTATGCAGCGCAAACTTTGCCGTTCCTAAAACAAGCGCAAGTAAGTATATTAGAAGCAATCCAGTATAAATGGATTGTCTGATCAAGTCTCGCCGACGTCGATTCTGGCGTTCCTCTACTGGACGAAGGTCCATGAGGTTCTGATCACGCGCCCCAGCCATCCCAAGAAGCGTCGAAATCGAGAACCAGTGATGCTGCGCAGTTTCCGTACTGGTTTCAGTAAAATGACCCAACGGGATCATTAGATCAAACCAACTTACTGGCACGTTTAAATTTTCCATGAGCTTTTGGGTCAAATTTTGTACCCTCGGCAGCCAGCCAGTGAGCGCGATATACTCAACCGGAGGGTCTGTGCTATTCGCCTCAAAGATGGCAATGGTATCTGATATGCCTTTAGAAAGCTCATCAATCCAGGTGTCGTACACCATAGAGCGATGAGGCCCAACCATGCGCTCCATCAGGTCCTCCACACCTTTGCCAACACTACGGCAAAATAGAAATTTGCCGCGGTCAATGATAATTACATTGGTGGCAGAAAAATCAACGTCCACCAATGCCATGCATTTAGAATCGATCGCGGGCAGATCCTCTAAGAATTGCAGAAAAGACTGGTAAATAGCTTCGATGTTCAGGCGAATGGCATCTACCACCAGTCCTTCGCTCTGACATAACTTCATATAGCGTTTGATCGCCTGCTTTCGTGCCATCACCACCATAATTCTTGCGTACCCATCAGGCTCACGAGCGATGAGACGAACATCGTAGACCACCTCCTGAAAAGCAAGCGGAATGTCCTTCTGCAGGTGATAGAAGGCCATCTTACGGAGCTCCTCGGTGTCATGGCTTGGTAGCCGCAAGATTTTTGCATGAACACTGTGACGCGGGATAGAAATTGTCACACGATGGCCACGCTTAAGTCCCATTTCCTGTAGGTTCTCCCGAAGGACTTTCCGAATCTCTTCATCACTTTCTGATGAGAGGAACTTCACCTTTAAGTAGCGCACCCCCTCCATGACCCCGCGGCCATCGACCAGTACGAATTTCACTAAATTACGATCAAACTCAATAGCGAGAAACTTTCTGGATTCAGGCAATAGCTCGTAAGTCCAGTCTAAGGCTTTTCTCGAGAGTCTAAAAGTAGAGAAATTCAACTTTGACTTTGATGTCTGATTCTCAGTAACCGTTTCCATAGTTGTAAGTCTTTGCGATGATAATATTCGTAATGTTACTCACAATTTATTATTCTTACAAAACTATTGTAAAAACCCTTTGAAAGGTTCGTTTATTTCTTAAAAACCTTTCAAAGGTTGAATCGCGACATCCAAATTTCTACAATAGTCTTAATTCTGATCGTATGCTTGCTAAAGATGCTGGTTACTCGATATTAGATGCTCGATATCAAGTTCAAAAAATCCGGAATTTAGTATTTAGCATCGGGCATCCTTGCTAAATCTAAAGCCTTACCAATCAAATCTTTGTACTTTTTGCAAGAAAATTATAATGACACAAGATACCAGATGGACACACTATTGAGCACTTTGCTCGGTCCATGTTAATATTTCTACTTCCTGCGCGTTTAACCTGTGCACAGTGGCTGAAATCTTTTTCCGCACCTGCCCATGCATTGTAACGCCAACCGAGTGAATGGTAAAGTGAGTTGAGTTAACGCCAAGCTGGCGCGTTGTTACCAGTCTGTGCAGCAGTGCTTGATCCGTGGGTTTGAGTTTAATGAGCTTGGTCAAAATCGTGACGATATCATCCTGATTTCTAAAAACCACATCATCTTTGGTGAACGGTAAGCCATCCTCTCCCCACCTGACTTTAGCTATCTTCTTGGCCAGTTTGGCATTCAAACCTAAGATTGCCAACACTTCTGCCGAGGCCGTATTGATGTTAACCCCTCCGTCACCATGTACGGTCACCAGGTGTGCCAGGGCACGAACGTCTTCATCACTAAAGCCTCGCACCAACGCCATTTCCTCCACAAAATCAAAGTCAGCATTCTTGCACGGATACGGCTGTAACAGGTGCTGGTAATACGGGTTTTCAGCTCCCCCCTCTGTTGTCTTGCTGTCCCTGTCCCGCCAATCCAGAAGCGCCGCTACTTTTTCCTGGGTCATACTGGGCAGACGCATCAGCACTTCTTTCGGTATCCGATTGATATTGAGTTTCCGGTTCTCATCACATATACCATATAAATATTTCAGGCCTATATTTTCTGCTTGAGTCGCATAAGCGACTTCGAAAAAGCCATTCCCGCACGGTACTCGTTTGAACAGGTCTGGACTATGCGCCCAGGTCTCGGTAAGAGCATCGTAGGATCGAAGAGAATCCGTATCTGCATCTTCTTTTAGCACGGCAATGGCGTGATATATGCCAGCTCTGGCTAACCAGGTCGCCTGAGCCGCGCGAAGCGCATACCCATCCAGGCGAAGCCCCACCAGCACGTTTCGCATCAGGCCGGTTGCCAGCAAACTGAGCAGGGCAAGTATCCACAGAGCGGTAATGGAAAGGCTTCCTTTCTTATCCCGAAGTAAATTCTTATTCGGTCTCTTTGGCTGTGATTCTTTCATGTGTTCGAATTGGACAAATGATTTCCATAGGCTCCTGGGCCGACGGCTCAAGAATAGTTACGTGAACAGCCAGGGGCAAACCCTCGGAATCTGACCAACGTTCTATCCAGCGAGCCTCATGGTTTTGTTGTTGTAGATATAGTACTTGCATGGAGGCCACTTCTGGCAGCAGTACTTCTACTTCTCTGTTACCATAAAAATCCAAAGTGGACCGCACAAGCTTTTTGTATTCGCTATTCCCACTGCTCTCAAGAAAATAAGCGACATAGCGAAGCAATTCTACTCCATTGCTATATTTGGCGCAAACCGTGAAACCCAGTGAATCTGGATTTCCCTGAAATGGGCCCAACGAAAAGCTTTGGACACTCGACAAGTCGGAGGTAAGGGTCGAGAGCGCTTGACGTGTTTGCATAAGTTGTTCGGTTGCCCTCTTGGCTACGGTTCGGGCAGCAATAGCCCGCTGCATGAGCGTCACGGTTGCTAAGCCAACGATAGCAAAAATCGTCAACGCAGCTAACACCTCAACGAGTGTAAAGCCATTTTCATTAGCACGTATCTGGCGCACTGATCTGTTGACGTTTAAATCTTCGCTTTTTTTGCAAAAGTTTTTTCTTTGAACGTTCATTCATTTAGTTAAATTGAAAATCCAAATTGCCAAATCCCAATAACCAATAACCAAAATAATAATCACTTAGATGGAGTCTCAAACCCGACCCTCTGTGAGGTTTTCTTTTGAAGTTCGTAAACAAAAGATCCCCAGTCTGAATGTTTTGCTGACAAAAACATTTATTGTTCTTCAAAACTAGTATTTATTTTTTGCGACACTCTTGTTTTGGTATTTTGAAGTTGAAATTTATTTGTTATTTGGTCATTGAAACTTGTGATTTGCGGCTTGGCCGCGCAAGCTGAATTTGCTTTAATTTGTACGATTTTCGTTTGTTGAGAATAACACCTAACCTGGACAAGCCAGAACCAAATTTGTGCCAACGTAACTACAGTTTTACCACGCCGAGTCATTAAGTCATTCAAGTCATTTGCCTTCGGCGTCATTATTGACAGGTGCGAAAATGATTTTTCAATTTGCATTTTTCATTTTGCAATTTGCAATTGCGGCTCCGCCGCGTTAGTCTGTTGAGAGTTAGATCTTCGTTTATTTTGCAAAAGTTTTAATAATCTCATAAAAAGTAGTTGGGTTGGGACTATTCACTGTTTACTTTTCACTATTCACTTGCGCTTTAGCGCGCTGGGTTCTTTTCTTGTTCTTCCCCTGCAGATTTAACCACAGGTAAAAGTGTTGTCAAAGTAATTGAGCCAGGCTTGCCGCGGTCAGTCCAACGGACCGTGACCGACACTTTTTGCAAATCCGGGGCCGCCGGCCAATCCGAGCGCATCACCGTATAACTGAATGCCCCACTTTCACCATATCTGGCGGTGCCTTCTTTCTGCACACCAGCAATTGCGTCTATTTCAAGTTTGGCTAACACAGCCTCGGCCAGCTCACGTGCTGGCCCATAGTAATGTTGACGAAATTGAACCCCTTGAACCGACTTTTGAAACACCTGAATGAGTGCCACAATGCCAACGGACAAGATAATAACCGCAAGCAACGCTTCAAAAAGCACATAGCCCTTTTCACAGCTCGCGGGTGTTGGCCGAACGCACGGTAATTCTTGCGCTCTCGATCTGAATTTCATAAATCTTCTCATTCTCATTACTGATGCTTAGAGTGTGTTGCGGATAGCAGCCATCTGGTGCCCATTCTACTATCGCTCCTTCTGGATTCAACTTGCTGCCTTTTGGCAGGCGGCGACTTAATTCTGTGTGCCACTCTGTTGGCCACTGCCAAGCTGGCTGGTCTGCCGACTCCTGGGTAACTTGCTGTTCTACTGAATAGCCCAGCCCATTGTCCCAGACTTTGAAACGCCACATCCGGCCGGAGAGCACGGCACGGCGTTGGGTCGTGACGAGCTCCTCAGCAATACCCTGCGCTGCAGTCTTTAACTTCAAATCACCATAAGATTTGATTAATCTAGGGCTTGCCGCGGCCACAATCAAACCCAGTATGAGCAGCGTGATGCACAGCTCAATTAACGTGAGCCCCCGCTCATTGAAGATCACTCGTCTCATCTGACTCCCAATTCACAATGTCGTCTCCACCGCCTTTCTGCTGGTCGGGACCCATAGAATATAGATCGTAACTTTCTGGATTATGCTCGCCCGGCGAAGTATAAATATATGGCTGTCCCCAGGGGTCTTTCAGTGTTGTGTTCTTCTTGAGATAGGGACCCTGCCAGGCCACGGGTACTGGCGGCGCTTCCGGGCTGCTGAGCAGAGCAGCCATTCCTTGTTCGGTTGTGGGATACACGCCATTATCTAAGAAATACAGCTCCAGAGCCATGGCAATATTGGCATTGACATCAGCATGCGCCGCGGCCCGGCGCGCCTGCTTGGTGCGGCCAGCAAATTGCGGCACCACTAATGCCACTAACACGCCCAAAATAATCACGACCATCATGACTTCGATGAGCGTTAAGCCCTTTTCATCGCGTAAGTTTTTCATATCTCAAGCTCTCCTATAAAATGCAAAATGCACTACCCCAGTCCAAAATACCAACTTAAGAGTACGTTACTACAAAACAGGCTGGTCAAGGCTCCCAAGGCCAGGAATGGGCCAAATGGTAACTCGCGTGATGCGAGCGAATTGCCTTGTGTTAAGATTTGCACCAGCCCAAAGGCGGTTCCTACAACGGCAGCGATAATGACGGCCACCAGGCCCGGTTGCCAACCCAAGAAAGCACCAATCATAGCTGCAAATTTGATGTCGCCCCCTCCCATGGCGTTGGCCTTGCTGAAAATGGCTTCACCCAGTCTGCCGCCCAAATAAAGAAATCCTCCACAAATAAGGATCCCGAGCAGCGCTTCCTCCAATCCTGGTTGCGAAAAAATCCCAGCTAACAAGAGTCCAACGACCATGCCAGTCAGTGTGATTTTATCCGGAATGATTCTGTGATCGAGATCGATCAGCATTCCCAAGAGCACCAACACCAAGAAGGTAATTGTAGGAAAGAGGATGGCACTTTCAGGGCTGTGCCGATAGATCAGCACAAAGAAAATACCAGTGACAATCTCCAGAATCGGATATCTATATGAAATGGGCTTGCCACAACAACGGCTCCGCCCACGGACAATCAGGTATCCCACCAGAGGTAGCTTGTGCAGCCATCCCAATGGCGCTCCGCAATTGTCGCAGCGTGATGGCCCAAAAACCACGGATTTTCTTCGTGGTATCCGGTATGCACACAGGCCCACGAAACTGCCCATGATAAGACCTAAGAGAAATGCGATTAAATCAGTTCCAAAATTTTCCACCTTTATTGCACCACAAAGTCCATTTGAAAAATAGGCAGCATCATGGCGAATACAATGAAGCCAATGACGGTACCTAACAGAACGATCATGGCAGGCTCAAGGAGTCTCGTAAAGATAGCTACGCGTCGCTCTACTTCTCTAATACCAGAATTCGCGATCTTTTCGAGTACGGTTTCGAGTTGATTGGACTCCTCAGCAATAGAGATCATTTGTCCGAGGAGAGGTGGCAGTCGATTGCCAGCCAAAAGGCTAACTCCTATGCGCTCACCGCGTCGAATTGCTTCAGCCGCCTGTCGAAATTGCTCCTGCAGAATCAAGTTTTTGCAAGCCGCTACCACCACCTCAAACGCCTGATGAATCGGGACCCCATGACCGAGCAATGCACTCAACGTACGGGCGAATTGCGTCGTTTCTGCCTGCACAATCAATGAGCCAAAAAAGGGCAGCCGCAGTTTGAAATCATCCAACTTTAGTTTGAAGTTGGGATTTGCGCGTTTCATCCTGATTGAGATAATCAATACAATCACCACCAGCAGCATCCAGGCCCAGTTGTGTGACACAAAGTGTGAAACCGACACCAATATTCTGGTTGGCAAAGGCAGAGTCTGTCCGATTTCATCAAACATACTCACAATGCGAGGAACCACAAACGTAAGTAAAAGGGTGATGGTTATCATACCCATTCCGAACATCAGGGTAGGATAAGCTAAAGCAGCTCTCACTTGTTTTTGAGCATCATCTTCTCTCTCCAGGTAATCTGCGAGATGCTCGATCACCAATGGCAACATGCCGCCAGTTTCGCCCGCCCGCAGCATATTTACATAGAACTTCGAAAATACCTTTGGCCGAGCGGCGCAGGCTTCAGAAAACGGGTAACCATCCCGCAGACGCTGTTCCAGGTCTTGCAAAATCTGCCGCATGGGACCTGGCGTGGTTTGTTTTTGCAAGATGTGCAAGGCGGCGTGCACCGTTATCCCGGTTTCGAGCATGTTGGCCATTTGACGGGTGAATAGAATAAGTGCTCCACGTGCAGGTTTGCGGCTTAGAATCCTAAAATGGCTTGCTCGCAGTGCCGGCTCCTCTCGAAGGGAAACTTCCACGGGGTAAAGCCCAATCTTAGTCAGTTGCGCAACCAGGGAGTCCGAGCTCTCTGCTTGCATTTCACCTGTGACAATTTCCTCAGGTGAGGCCTTGGCTAAATATCTAAAGACCGGCATGGTTCACTCCTCCACTTCCTGTGTGACCCGCAGCACCTCATCAAGTGTGGTCACGCCCAGATTGATTTTTTCGATGCCATCTTGTCGAAGGCCAATCATCCCTTTCCCGAGAGCCACCTGGCGCAATTGATTGGCAGGGGTCTTTTTGGCGATGTGTTCCCGAATTTCGTCATCCACCAGAAGAAATTCATAGATTGCAGTACGGCCAAAATAACCCGTGTGCTTGCACTGTTCACATCCTCGGCCCCGGTATAAAATCGCATCCTTTCCAAGTAGATGCTGAACCATTTCATACTTGCCATTATGGTCAGGCTCCACACGCTTACATTGGGGGCAGAGCACCCTCACAAGCCTCTGCGCGATAATACATTCGACCGAAGCCGCGATTAAATATGGTTCAATGCCCATGTTGATCAAGCGGGCTACGGCGCTGGCCGCATCATTTGTATGCAAGGTACTAAACACTAAATGCCCGGTCATCGCCACCTGAATCGTCACCTCAGCCGTTTCATGGTCCCGAATTTCCCCCACCAGCATAATATCCGGGTCGTGGCGCAGCATCGACCGAAGACCATGCGCAAAGGTAAGGCCAATTTGGGGATTTACTTGTATCTGCGTGATGCCTGGCAATTGATATTCTATCGGGTCTTCTACGGTAATAATTTTCTGTTGGGTGTCAACCAGCCGATTGAGGCAGGAATAAAGCGTGGTAGTTTTGCCACTGCCAGTGGGGCCGGTGACTAGAATAATTCCGTGCGGCTTCTGAATAAGTCCTTCGATGGTCTCAAGGTCGCGCGTCAACAATCCGAGACTCTTCAGACTCAGGTTGACCTGATTACTGTTAAGGATTCGTAAGTTTACCGATTCACCAAACGGAGTAGGCAAAATAGAGATTCGGAGGTCTAACTCCCGCTGACCCGTTCGCACTTTGATCCGGCCGTCTTGGGGAAGCCGCTGCTCAGCAATGTTTAGATTGGCCATGATTTTGATGCGTGAGACGATAGCCGCGTGCAAATGTTGCAGAGACTCCGGTACCGGAACCTCATAGAGAACCCCATCAATGCGATAGCGTATACGCAAGATTGATTCGGACGGCTCAATGTGGATATCCGTCGCTCTTTCGCGGAAAGATTCCACCAGCAATTCATTAACGAAGCGAACAATACTGGCCTCTTCCCCTTCTTCATCTAAGTCTGAGGTTAATGCGGTGGTTAAGTCAACATAAACGCTATCACTCCCGTCACTTAGCATGCGCTCCACGGTTTCAGCACCCACGCCATAGATCAGGCGAAGGGCTTCTTCTATCTGATCAGGATCGCATCTTTGAGGTTCGACCTCTGTTCCCAAGACCCAGTGGATTTCATCCAAAAGGGCCACGTCATCAGGATCGGCCATCGCGATTCGGAGTCGATTTGCCTCAAGACCAAGAGGAACAATTTTATAGCGACAAGCCACCGTGGAGGGTATTAATTCATTCAGCGATTTCGAATCTGTGGACTTTAACAGATTTGTCAGCTTTAGGGAAACTTTGCCGTGTCGCACGTTGCCTACATCCCGTTGAACTTGAGGCAAATTCTTCTTTGTTTTGCGTTTCTTCTTAACATTTTTGGTTTCAGTCAACCGGGTCACGGATTATCCTCTTCATAAAAGTGATCGTCTAAACAGCGCTCTCTTCTTTGTAGATCGAACAAAACCTTACAGATCTAAAGTAAACTAACCAGAAATTCCTTCTTTCACCCTTATTACTTATCCTCAATCTACTCCATTGCATCATTAATATTCACTCATGTAGATTAATTTTCGTTAAGGTTTAATCTGGATTCCTACCAGCTCCAATATGCTCGATTGTTCTGGATATGCATCCAGAACATATTAATGAAAGAGGACATTTGTCCATTCACAGAGATAAATATCCCTGTTTAACTGAACGTTCAGTAGCAATCTACTGAACGATCTTCAACGCGTTAGTCGTTTCTTTCATGCAAAACCACGCGTAGCGTGGACAGAGAAAGCTGACCTGCTTCAAGAATTGACTGGCCGAAAAAGACGCTAACCTTATTAGAAAAAGGTCACCGTCGTAGCAACCTCGAAAGACAGGAAAAATTGTGTTGGCGTTCATAAGCTAATTAGCCGCAACGAGCATCGAAATAATCTGATGCTCACTGCGGCTAATAGACACCTTCTAAAGGGATGGGATACTGAAGCTTCTGATACTATTTAAGCATGGTCATCTTCTTGGTCTGAACAAAGGGTTTGCCGCCATTCCTTGGTTGAATCTTAATATTATAGAAGTATACGCCAGAAGCTACAATATTTCCTCTATTATCTCGACCATCCCAGGTAACCGAATATACACCTCGGTTCTTATGTTCTTGATTCAGGAGCCGTCTGATTTCGTTACCCATAACATCATAAATCCTGAGTGTTACCACGGCTGTAACGGGAAGTTCATACCGAATCTGAGTAGTTGGATTGAATGGATTTGGATAATTCTGAGTTAGGGTAAACTCAGTCGGCAATTCAGGATTGCTCGGGTCATCAATACCTGTTGGATTTAACTCAACATACTTGAACTTACCTATGGCAGAAAAATCTGAGTCTCCGCCATGATTGTCAACGGCTTTTACTCTCCAGAAATAAAATGACCCATCAACGAAATTAAAGGATTGAGCGATTGTGTTGATGCTAACACTGGTATCCGAGGTCTCCATTGTAAAGGTCGGCTGCTGAGAGAGAATTTCTAGTGTATACGTCACCAAATCGCCAGTATCCGGATCATTAGAACTGGCCCATATCAACATGCTTGCTGTGTCTTCATATGCCGGATAAAGCAATTGCGGTACAGAGGGCGCGGCGTTTACATAGCCTGACAACAGGACGTCGAACGGATTTTCATCGGCATCGTTGCATTCAATCCGCAACAAAGCGGTCTTTTGACCTGTGGCAGTCGGTTTGAAGCTCACGTTCAACTCTCGACTTTCGCCCGCATTCAGGTTGAACGGTGTTCCGCCATCGTCCGTCCAAAACTGATCAGCATCGGTGCCAACTATGGTTATGGAAACCACCTCCATGACTGCGGCTCCTTCATTCCGAATTGTAAAAGTATGAACCCCTTCATCCTCAAGGTTCATGATACCAAAATCGTAATTAGTCGGGTCCACCGCAATGTCAGGAAGAAGCGTTGTCACGGCATTGCTCGTCAACAGCACATCCTTCGGAGCTTCATCAGGGTCGTTGTTGTTAATCCGCAAGGCCGCACTCTTGGTCCCGGGTGAGCTGGGATTGAAAGCCACCACGATATCCTGACTAGCGCCCGGGGCCAATGTAAACGCACCGCCACCACTTTCGATTGAAAACTCCGCGGCATCCGTACCCGTCAGCGACACAGAACTTACATCCAAATCCGAGGTCCCGGTATTGCTCACGGCAAACGTTTGGGTGGCACTCGAACCTACTCCTACATCTCCATAGTCGTAAGCAGTCGGATCGACTGCGATGTCAGGACCACCGGCTGCTACTCCATTGCCCGAAACAGTCACATCCAACGGTGCTTCATCAGGATCGTTGTTATTGATCCGCAAGGCGGCACTCTTGGACCCCGATGAACTCGGATTAAAACCCACCATGATGTTCTGACTTGCGCCCGGGGCCAGCGTAAAAGCACCGCCACCACTGTTAATTGAAAACTCCGCGGCATCCGCTCCAATCAGCGACACAGAACTTACCACCAAATCTGACGTCCCAGTATTGCTGACGACCAGCGCTTGATCTGCACTCGAGCCTACTCCTACATCTCCATAGTGGTATGAGGTCGGATCGACTGCAATGTCAGGTACAGGAGCTTCTACGGCATTGCCGGTCAATGAAACATAATACTCATCATCAACAGGATCATTGCTGCTAATCAGCAACGACGCACTCTTCTGCCCGGCTGAGCTTCCCACGCCAGTGGGACCGGCAGCAAAATTCTGCTGAACCTCGGCTGGGTCTAATGCACGATTGTAAACAGCTACCAGATGAAAGTCTCCAAGCCAGGCGCGAGCGCCTGTAAATTCATTGGCCAGACCGAACCGGTCCATTTGACTCCAATTTGAGAAATCTCCACCAACTGTGGCACTCACCTGTTCCACTCCATCAATATAGAGCTTCACTTGACCAGATGCATCGCGCGTGTAAATCACATGGGCTAATTGTGTCGTTAAAGTGCCCGGCGACGATGCAATAGAGGGCTTGCCATTGTCGTCCGTGTCCGTGGTGCGCAAACGTATATCGTACGCGTCTCCATTTTGGGCCAAAGTAAAATTACGACTGGCAGCTTCAACCGAAAGCGTTACGATACGCGCCGGGCCTGATTGCGTAGTGTTTAATGCTTGCACCCAGGCTTCAATCGTAACCGAATGGCTGGACTGCATGGCGTCAATCAGCTTTGTCGCAGCCGCAAATGAGAACAACGAAGTTTCCGAGGTGATGGATAAACCCCCATCAATCCAACTGGTTGCGGTGCTGTCTGCCATAATCAAGTGCAAGGGCAAACCAACGCCTGAAACATCGTTGACCGTGGTGCCCGCGCCTTCGTCAAACGTATAGAGGGCCTGCTGACCTACAGTGACACGCTGCGACAACGGGGCTGAAGTCTTGCCTAAGCCGGCATTGCTGGGGTTGAAACTCACCACCACACTCCGACTCTCGCCAGGGCCCAACGTAAACGCCCCACCACCACTAGCAATCAAAAAATCCTCCGATCCCGGTCCAAGCAGCGTGGTCGAACTCACCACCAAATCTGCCGGCCCATTATTCGTCACCTCAAACGTCTGAGACACATTCGAACCTACCATTACATCATCGTAGTTGAAAGCGGGCGGATTCACCGATATGTACGGGGCCACGGCCGTGCCCGTCAATAGCACAGCAAATGGATTCTCGTCCGGGTCATTGCTACTAATCTGCAAGGTCGCGCTCTTCGGCCCGTCTGATGTGGGCATGAATTTCACTACCACGTTGCGAATCCAGCCGGGAGCCAACCTAACTGACCCATCGCCGCTGACAATTGAAAAGTCTCCGGCATCGATGCCGGCTAGTCCCATTGAAGTCACATACAAATCGGCCGTCCCAATATTCATTATCTTAATCATCTGAGATGAACTCAGACCGACCCGCACAACACCAAAATCGCTAGAGCTCGGACTCCCATGAATGTCGGGTGCTATACCAATGCCCGTCAATGACACATCAACTGGGTCCTGGTCCGGATCGTCGCTTGTGACTCGCAGCGTGGCGTACTTATCTCCCACCGAAGTGGGTGTGAACTCCACGACCACATCCCGGCTCTGACCCCAGGATAAGGTCATTGCATCAATATGTTCAGAGAACTCTGCTGCATAGGGACCGCTCACTGACACTGAACTCACATGCAAATCCGCCGTCCCATTATTCTTTATCTTAAACGTGTAAGAGGAGCTCGAACCGACTTCCACTTCACCATAATCATGATCGAGCGGAGTCACACTCATGTCCGGTATCAAACCAAACGCCAGTCCGCTGACTGATGGAACACCAGTCGAACCAATAACCGTGCCGGCCCCAGTGGATTTATTAATGCGGATCAGCTTATTGGGCCCGCGGCCGCCCCCTTTTACGGCCCAGAGATTTCCATACTTATCGCAGAGAAGATCGGGCGTACCGCCCCCCAACCCGGTCTTACCGACCAAAGTCGCAGCCCCCGTGTTTTTGTTTATGGTATAGATTCCATCCTTAACCACGGCATTCCATCCGCCCGCAGAAGCCCACAGGGTACCGGTCGTCGGATCGAATGCTAAACCTGATATGTTCTCGCCGGTATTACCTATCAAAGTCGCGGCTCCGGTTGTGGGATTTATTTTATACAGATCACGATTAACATCAACGCCGTAAAGATTGTCATTTTTGTCAAAGGCTATACCATCTAAGAAAGAAAGACCCGGATTTGTCGCAAACGTTGCGGCTCCCGTAGCTGCATCAATCCGGTACAGTTTTCCAGTAGAGGCTTCAGCACCAAATATCCTACCGTTAGAATCTATGGCCAGCCCTGGTACGGCACTTAAGCCTGTTGCACCAATGACGGTAGCGGCACCCGTAGCAGGGTCAATACGTAGAAGATTTCCTCCATCTACGTGACCGGTAGTGCCGTAAACGACGCCCGGCTCAGCGAGAGTGATGCCTTCAAGTTTGTCTGCATTCTCAGGCTCAGCCGTATAGCCAGGATTTGTTGTCATAAAAACTATTAAAAAAACAACAAATCCAGCAGTAACGTTAAATACTCTTCTCATAATTAAGCTCCTCCATGTTTCGTTTTTGAATAGCTGATATTAATTGTATTAAAGAAAACCTTCAAATCTTCGATATGATAAACGAGTGATAAAATGACAAAAATATAAGTGTTGCTGTAAAATTACTCGCCCAGAAAATCCAGAAGCCAGATTCAGTAAAGTAAGCAAGAAACAGTAAAACTATCGGCTTTTGATACAAAAAAGTTTAGTCAGAACCAAGTTCAGTAAAGTAAGCAGGAAGTCTTTATTTACTACGATTACTATTTATAGTCAAATTGCATAGCTGCGTGATTAATTCTCATTTAGGTAGATTAATTTTCGTTAATTAATTTTCGTTAAATAGCAATCTTGTCGGAAATAGCTATCTGCGAAAACACAGGTTAGTTTGTAAGATTACAAATTGTACAAAGAATTTAGTTAGTGTTTGAACGAAAACTCAATTTCTAATGTCTTTGTGAGCGCTTCTCAGCGAAGCAATCTCACTATTAGGCACCGCAGGAGATTGCTTCGGCAAAAAACGCCTCGCAATGACAGCTATTCTAAGAGTTTTCGTTCAAACACTTGTCAGTTCTGAGGTGTCTATGAGAGTTTTAATCGTTGAAGACGAGACGCGGGTGGCAAATTTTATTCGCAAAGGGCTAAAAGAAGCTGGCTATTCGGCCGATATTGCTGGAGATGCCAAGCAAGGAGAATATCTCTCTTCAGTCAATGACTATGACATCATATTACTGGACTGGCTGCTGCCGGACGCCGAAGGTATCGAGTTATGCCGTCAATGGCGCAAGCACGGATTGCAAGTACCTGTGATCATGGTGACCTGTAAGGACACCACAAATGACGTCATATCTGCATTAGATAGCGGCGCCGACGACTACATCGTTAAGCCTTTCACTTTTTCTGAACTTCTTGCCCGCATCCGAGCCCTTCTCCGTCGAGCTTCGACCATTCCTGTGTCTCCTAAATTGATATTGGACGACTTAGAAGTAGACCTGGTTGGGCGCGAGGTGAGTCGAGGCGACACGAAAATTTACCTCTCGGACCGCGAATTCTCTCTGTTAGAATACCTTCTGCGAAATGCTGGCAACGTCATAACTAAGGCTGAAATTTCCGAACACGTCTGGGGCATTCGTTTTGAAACAAACACCAATATTGTTGAAGTTTATGTCAATCATTTGCGTAATAAATTAGATTGTGGATCACGACGCCCGCTGATTCATACCATACGAGGCGTCGGATACGTAATGAAAGTACTGGAAAGATGAGCATCAAAAAATACCTTTTTCATCTCGGGGTCTTAGTCCTGTTTGTGCGAGGCGCTTCCGGCCAGCAATTCATTGGTCCTCACGGCTATTTGACGTTGGAGGCCGAGATCAGCAATAAAGATTCGGTAAGTGAACGAGGCACATTCGACCTACATCATTTTAACCTACTTAGCAATTTCCTGCTCAACTCTAAGGCACGGGTTTTCGGTGAAATTGAATGGGAACATGGTACCGATACTGAAGCAGAAGGACAAGGGAGTAATAAGGTCGGTTTTCTCCGTGTTGAACGGGCATGGTTTGAGTACGCCTTCTCTAGAAAATTAATATTGCGTGTAGGCAAATTTCTAACGCCATACGGCATCTATAATGAAATACACGATGCCGCTCCAGCCTACGACACCTCGATCCTCCCTCAGTCTATATACGGTAAACACGAAAATCCATTTGAACAACAGCAAAGATTGTATGCAAAATTTTCGATTGGAGTGCAAGTGTTGGGGGCATTTGAGTTCGGGAGCTCAAATATTCATTATCATCTCTTGTTGTCTAATGGCCGCGGCAACCAGCCATTCGAACAAGATGATAATGGGGATAAAGGAATCGGACTCCGGCTCATATCCGATCTACCTGATTTAGGGCTAAAACTGGGCTATTCTTTCTATACCGACAAAAATGGTCTAGCGAATCATACCCGGCAGAGCTCGCACGCTTGGGATATTCGATTTGAATTCAAGCGGTGGCGTTTGAGTGGCGAATTTGCTCATTCAACACTGGGCGCTGCAAAAATCGCCTCGCACGACCAGATTGCCAACGCCCTCTATGGCGAGCTGGCTTACCATCTATTCAGTCGTCAGACCGTCTTGATACGCTACGACATCTTCGATGCTAACACTCGACAATCAAACGATTTAGAGAAGGACCTTACTGTCGGTACCAGCGTACAAATTTTCCAACAGGTTGTGGTTAAAGCCGAAGTGCATTTTTGGCACGTCGAGAATGCCCCACGTCAAGATTTCACTTTTGCTATTGCCTCCCTGGCTGTGGTATTTTGAAAACATCTGTGTTATGATGCACAAAACTTCATTGACAACCTACAAGTGCTATATCATGGTCTTCGGTATCTTGGTAGCTGCAATCTGGCCAGCACATGCCCGCGCACAGATTGTTGTCGTGGTTCCGGCAACGAGCAGCATCGACAGCCTCTCGATTAAAGATCTCCAAAGAATCTTCAAGGGCCAACCTGTCAAAAAAAGTGACGAAACCATTTGTCAAATTGTAGAATTCGCTCCGGCCAGCGATGCCTTTTATAAAAAGCTCTATGATCTCGACACCTATTCCATCGGCAAACATTGGCTTCGTTTGATTTTCTCAGGTGAACGCGTCCTACCTCCAAAATATTTTTCTAAGGTTAATAAGTTTCTAAAATATCTTGTTGAGCACGAAAACACGATTGGATTTCTAACCGTGGAGGTTTTTAACACGATAAAAAGTGAGTCTATTCGTTCGGTGATCATTGAGGGCCGTAGCTATCAAGATTCGCGGTACCCTCTCCGAGAAAACCGTAAAGCCCAAAAGGCTCCTGAATGAGATAATCAAAAATCATTAACTTGTTATTATGAAAGCCTACTTTAATAACCTGCCTATTCGCATAAAATTGGTCGTGCCAATGATAGCCGCACTGACTGTCATGTTAATCTCTGTCTATATCTATTTCCCGAACAATCATAAGCTAAACCTGGTTCAAGCCTACACCAGGGAAGCCACTAGAACAGCGGAGCTGTTTTCTGCCGCAGCCTCTTATGCGCTAAATCAACATAGTTTCGAACTTCTACAAAAAACACTGCAAAATGCCCAGAATGATGCTAACATTTTATATATCTATCTATTAGATGAGAATGATGAACCGCTTGCTATTTACAACCCACAAAATATTCCCCTTCCCAATAATGTTTTCACTGAAAACTCATCTCTTGCTCATGTATCCGGGGCTATCATTGTCAAACAGGAGATTTTGGGTCAAGAGGAAGAGACGCTCGGCCAACTGCAGCTCGGCTATAGTTTGAAGAATCTGAATCAGATAATAACAAAAGTTCGGATTCTAACCATTATCTTTGCCATCTTCTCATTCCTTCTGGGATTCTTTCTTATCAACAAGGTCTCCGAACGTATTACCAGATCGATTTCCGAACTTCATCTGCAGATGCAGGCAATAATCGACAAAGGTAGCTATTCCAGCGATGTACGGGTGGCTTCCAACGATGAAGTTGGACGGTTGGCTGCTGCCTTCAACAAACTGATGGAGGAGTTAAGATCGCGCCATCAGCGTCTGGTTGAATCACAAGAGAGATATCGCGCTCTGAATCAAATCCTGCAAGAACTTAATCGTCTGAAATCCATGTTTGTCTCGGACGTCTCGCACCATTTACGCACGCCTCTCACTATTATCGGCGGGGAGGTCGAAGTCGCATTGCGAAAAGCCAGAAAGCCATCCGAATACCGACAGACCCTGCAGATTGTCCAAGAAGAGACCAGACATCTTGGCAAGATCGTTGGAAACTTGTTGACCCTGGCAAAAGCAGATACCGGTAACTTAGTGGATTTACAGGATGCCGTCGACTTTACTGCCATTTGTAACAATCAAATAAGGAAGGCGCGCAAACTGGCAAAACACAAGAACATTCTTCTCCATCATCAAATCGAGCAAAATTGTCTCGTCAGAGGTGATCCAAACCGCCTTTCCGAGGCGATTTTCAATATATTAGAGAATGCGGTAAAATACACGCCCAAAGGCCGTACCATAACCGTCACCTTAAAGGGCACGGAGAAAAACATCGTCCTAAATGTTGTGGATACGGGAATTGGTATCCCAGAAAATGAACTCGGCAAAGTTTTCAGCCGTTTCTATCGTGGAGGGAACTCTTCCAGCACAACCAAAGGTTCTGGGCTTGGTTTGGCAATTTGCGAGAGCATCGTCAAAGCCCACGGAGGCGAAATTCGGGTGTCAAGCACCCTCGGCAAAGGAAGCACCTTCGAGGTGCGGTTGAAACGTTTCGTCGTTCAATCAGAACTGCCTGCCCATACTCAGGAGCTTGTGCTGCAACAGCCTTAACCATTCTGCTTCATCTTGTTCATCCTGTCTAAAACTTCGCTAAGAAAACAACTTGTTGCAAATTCGCAATATGATTACATATGCGTACTTTCCAGGTAAATATTGTAATGTTGGACAGCTTGTGACTATTCAGGCTGGCCTGTCATTCCGTAGGAATCTTTGTAAATTTTAGCACTAAGTAGACAAGGTTCGTTCGGACGTTCATTCAAAAAAGATTCTTGCAGAATGACAGCCTGAATAGTTACAACGGCTTTTAATAGTCTGTGCTAAGGAAGCATCTTGAAATTTAAAGAGGGAAAATGTGATATTTTTACACAACGATGCGCAAATAATGCACGATTAATTGGACATCTTTGAGTAGGATTTTATGGATGGTTCCAACGGGGATTGGCACATATTTTGCCATACGAGTTCAATTAATTTCTCAACATCAATTAAAGAACATGGAGGTTTCAGTTTATGTTCATCGATGCAATTTTATATGTTTTTACCTCTCTTGTTGCGGTTGGCATGCCTTTTTTGTATATTTACAAACATCAGAAAAGTACACGCAAGGCCAGAGCAAAACTGAAAGAATCGGTCGAAAGAGGCTTAACCGAACCCGTTTCGCTGCATCCGGTGATTGATCCAACCCGGTGCTTTTGCGCAGGTGCTTGTTTAGATGCGTGTCCTGAAGGCAACATTCTGGGTATTGTAAATGGAAGGGCGGCCCTAATAGCGCCTACCAAATGCATTGGCCATGGCGCATGTGAGGCTGCGTGTCCCATAGAGGCGATAACCTTAGTGTTTGGCACGGAGCGCAGAGGGGTTGAACTCCCTTATGTTAAAGAGACCTTTGAAACCAATGTAAGGGGCGTCTATATTGCTGGGGAATTAGGTGGCATGGGGCTGATTAGAAACGCTGTGACTCAGGGACGAGAGGCTATTCAATACCTATCGCAAACCGTTACCAGAAAGGACCCTAAAATCCTTGACCTGGCTATCATAGGAGCCGGTCCGGCCGGTTTGGCCGCCTCGCTGCAAGCCATGAAGGAGAAACTCAATTTCATCACCCTGGACCAGGACGATGCCGGCGGTACCATCTTGACCTATCCTCGGCAGAAATTGGTGATGACCCAACCCATGGACATTCCGTTGTATGGCAAAGTGAAATTTCGGGAAATATTGAAAGAAGACCTTCTGGCTCTCTGGGGCGATATTATTCAGAGAACCGGATTGGAAGTTAGAACCAAGGAGAAGGTCGATGCCATTGAAAAACCAAATGGTTATTTTCGTGTGGTATCTTCCAAAGGAGAGTATTTGGCTCAACGCGTATTATTGGCCATTGGACGCCGCGGAACCCCCAGAAAGTTAGGGGTGCCTGGAGAAAAATCATCAAAAGTTGCCTACCGATTACTGGAACCCGAACAGTACGCTAAAAAAAAGGTACTGGTCGTAGGTGGTGGGGATAGTGCCATAGAAGCCGCGTTGTCGCTTTCGGAGCAAAGAGGCACCCAGGTTACCTTGTCTTACCGAAAAAATGTATTCAGTCGGATTAAAGAAAAGAATGAAAAACGCATTGAACAGGCTATCAAAGAGCGCAGGGTACGCGCTTTCTTCGAGTCTCAAGTAAAAGAAATTAGGAGAGAGGAGGTCATTCTCAGTGTAAAGGACAGAGTGGGCAGGTTGGCCAACGACTATGTTTTCATCTTTATTGGCGGGGTGCTGCCCACGCAGTTTCTACAGAAAATTGGCATTCGCATTGAAACCAAATTTGGTGCGCGGTAAGTTGAGAATTCATAAAGTTATCTTATTTTCCCTTTATTTGTCAGGCTTTCTATTGGTCATAAGCATAGGGTTCACAGGCTATCAATACTACACATTACCCTTACAAGAACGACCTTACTCCCCGTTACATGCCTCCTTGAGGCCTGGGGGTGTTTGGGGACACGGCTTAGGGATCTTGGGCAGCACCATGATGCTGTTACTTTTTCTCTATTCCGCTCGAAGAAGAAATCTTTTCGGACTTCGCTTTGGCAAGATCAGACATTGGCTAAACATCCATATTTTTTTTGGCATTATGGGTCCTATTTTCGTGACCTTACATACCTCGTTCAAGGTTGGAGGCATTGTGGCGGTCAGCTATTACTCTATGATCGCAGTGATGTTGAGTGGATTTGTAGGGAGATATCTTTATGTGCAGATTCCTCGTGCTCTTTCTGGCGACGAGCTCCCGCTGAAGCAAATGGAAGAAAAGAATAAATTAATGACCCGTTTGTTAATAGAAAATTATGGTGTAAGTCCAAAGTTGTTGAAGAAGATTCAAATCATTGCCGGTGGAAATTTTGCTCAAGACCTTAAAGGTCTGTCAGTACTTTTCTTCATTTTAAGAAATGATTTATTCCGACCATTTAGGATTCGCCGTTTAAAGAAACAAATACTCCGCCACAGCAGAAGTATCCCTGCGTATGAAATAACTGACTTAATTGAGTTAATAAAACAGAAATCGCTTCTCATGCGGAAAATGGCGCTCTTGTCATCCATTCAACCACTCTTTCATTATTGGCATGTCGTGCATAAACCATTCGCCTATGTGATGGTAATTATCATGTTCCTTCATATAGCCGTGACATTGTTGTTTGGAGCTCGATGGATTTTTTGAATTTGACCGTCAACACTATTGTGAGCCTTCGTCATGAATTAATGAAGCGGAAACTGCTTTCGTATATTTACTTTTTCTGTTTAATCGCGCAAACAGCCAGGGCCCAGATCTCCCCAGGGGAGCTGGCCCAGTCCCATGCCGATTTAGAAAGCATGACCAAGTGCATGAAATGCCATACGCTGGGAGGTGGACCCAACGCAAATAAGTGCTTAGAATGCCACCTTGAAATCAAGCAAAGCATAGACAACAAAACCGGCTACCATTTTCTTGTAACGGCAAAAGATATAAATCGTTGTTTCAAATGTCACAGCGATCACAACGGCAGAAATTTCAATCTTATTCATTGGCCAAATGGCAAAGAAAATTTTGACCATGATATGGCAGGATTCCCATTAGAAGGTAAACACTCAGAAAAAGAGTGTGAAGCCTGTCATAAGCCTAAGAATATCGTTCATGATCCGAGAAAACTAAACGAAAAAATCGATATTCAGAAAACACTTCTGGGTTTGGATAAGGCGTGTTGGAGCTGTCATCCCGATGAGCATCAAGGGCAATTGTCCAAAGATTGTTTGCAGTGCCATAATTATTCTCGCTGGAAACCGGCTGACAAATTTTCTCATGATAAGGCTAAGTTTCGACTGACTGGTAAACACCAAAACGTAGAGTGTGCAAAATGTCACCCAAGGATACCAATGCCATCATGGATCTCAACTAATGGGAGAAAGTTATTCTTTACCAAATTTGTAGGATTACAGTTTGCAAATTGCACCGCTTGCCATCGAGACGTGCACCTGGGTAAGCTGGGGGAGAATTGCCACAAATGTCATGATACTTTTGGATGGTATCGTATCAATTCTGGGGATTTCGATCATTCATTGACTCGCTTTCCCTTAATTGGACTTCATAAAAAAGTAGCTTGCGATAAATGTCATATTGGCGATAAGATGAAAACATCTATGCGCTTTGCAAATTGCACCGACTGCCACAGAGATATACATTTCGGTCAGTTTGTAGATCGCAAAGACCGCGGCCGCTGTGAAAGCTGTCATAACGTGTTCGGATTTCTTCCTGCAAACTACGATATCCAAGAACACGCTGAAAGCCGCTATCCACTTACTGGCGCTCATTTAGCCGTACCGTGTGTGGTGTGCCACTTTGTTGCCGATCGCGGTACCTCAAGGGAAAGGCGGATTTTTGAATTCAAAGATACCACGTGTCAAGGCTGTCATGACGATGTGCACAAAGGGCAATTTGCCAGGCATATTCAATTAGGTGGATGTACATCCTGTCATCAAACCACGATGTGGCAAGATACCAAATTTGATCACAACCGCTCCCGATTCCCGCTAAAAGGAAAACATGCCGAAGTCGAGTGCCGCAAATGTCACAAATTGGTTGATGTAGGTAGCCGTAAGGAACGCATTCTTTTTCGACCTATGAAAATGGCCTGCAGCGACTGCCATAAGGATATACATCTTGGGCAATTTTCCCAACGTGGACAACCAGCAAAATGTGAAAAATGCCATATACCTGTTTTATGGTCAACGTTGTTATTTGATCATAACAGAGATTCACTGTTTCGATTAAGGGGCGCGCACGAGAAGGTGCGGTGTAATCAATGTCATAAGTTGCAAAGAACCGGAACCATCGAGTTTGTACGCTACAAGCCAATTGATCGGAGGTGCATTAACTGCCATGGGAAAATGTAGCTTAAATCTTGCTAGAGAATGTTTCTGGATTTTTGGGGTAGTACTCCTGACAAATTATTCTGAACCTGGAAACACCGTGGCGCAAGAAAGTCCTCACAACAACATGAAACTCAACTGCGAAGCATGCCATGTTCCCATTTCTTGGACCGAGATTCGATTCGACCATAGCAGAACCGAATTTCCATTGCAGGATCGTCATAAAGAAGTAGACTGTTCTTCCTGT